>CAJYHH010000782.1 GCA_913773825.1 Candidatus Sericytochromatia bacterium
ATTTAAGTCACGATTACGTTGCTCATAGCTGTCATCAAACGGGTTGAGTGTAACGGTTGGTAGAGCTAAGTCTGAAGCAAAATCAGGTTTGAGTGTAGATGAACAGAATAGAACAGTCAAAGCAAAATGAATCCCTTCATTTCATTTCTATAGTTCAAGCATAAAGGAGCTGTCAGGATTTGCTAGAGACTGAACCAGATTTTGATAATCTTTTTATTTCTTAAACAAGCTTAGAACAGTCTTCTACTGTGACTTAGCTTGTTTTAATTTAATCTGATAATTTAAAAGAATAAAAAATAAATTTAGGCACAAAAAGCGCCCGACAGGCATGATGCTGCCTATTTGTATGATTGCTGCCAAAAGGCGTAAAGACCTGTGATATCAGCAGAGCAAATCAATGGCATTGCGGCTTTGAGTTGATCCAGTGGCCAGTCCCACCAATTCATTTCTAACAGCCTTTCAATCTGTTCATCTGAAAAGCGCTTACGAATGGGCTTAGCTGGATTACCACCCACAATGGTATAGGGATCAACATCTTTTGTTACCAGGGCCCGACTGCCAATCACAGCCCCATGGCCAACTTTTATGCCCGGCATAATCATCGCTTCACTGCCAATCCAGACATCATGTCCAATCACGGTGTCACCAGCTGGCTGAAAAGCGTTTTTAGAACCTTCAAAGGCGGCAACTTCAGGCATAAAAAAGAAAGGAAAAGAAGACACCCAATCATAACAATGTCCCTGGTTACCTGCCATAATAAAGGCCGCGCCACTGCCAATTGAGCAAAAGCTGCCAATAATCAGCTGATCTACGTCTGTGCGATCAGGAAACAGATAACGGGCGCAGTCGTCAAATGAATGACCATGATAATAGCCTGAATAATAGCTGTAACGCCCCACTTTGATATTGGGATTTGTTATTTGTTCAGAAAGCAGCTTGCCCTTAAACGGGCTTTCAAAAAAGTTTTCCATCGTTCATTTTTCCCTTTAGTCCGGTCATTAACTCAGTCTTTTTACAGGCTCAAAATCAAGCCAAAAGACTATTCTTCATCAGCGGGAAACAGTTCTTCTGACAGCTTGTTAAAGCTGGCCTCAGGTAGATCTGGTGCTTGATCATGGGCGTACTCCCAATCAGGGTAAGCTGAAGACACCACTTTGACCCATTTACCAGCTTGAAGCTGAAAGACATAAAAACTGTCCGTCATTCGTTCATAAGCCAGACGGACTGCCGCCCAGTTGCCCTCTATGGCAAAGCTGCGCACAAAGCAGATCGGCAGTTCATCATCATACTCATCTGAGCCTTCGCCTGAGCCTTCGTCTAATTCATCTTCTGAATTTTCTTGCTCTTCAGTTTTGTTATTATTCGGACAGAGTTGTGCTGAAGCCAAAGCTTCAAATTCAACTTCAGGCGAAGGTTTTTCTTCTGCCTGAGTAGGCAACACCATCAGCAAAAACAACAAGCTTAACGCAGCGCGTAAAAACATACAGATTACCTCAACAACTCGATTCACAAGTTCAGCATAACATTCAGCTTAAGATTCAGCGCAAAAGCTGATGAAATCACCCTTTTCCAGCGCTTCAGCACTTCATGGCTATATGAAGTTTTTTGAAAAACTGTGAAGCTCAAACCGCGAACATCCCACGGCTGATGTCCCACTTGTTAGACTAGGATCCTATGACCCTGTGCGCCGATGTTTTGATTGAATCTTTGCCGGCCAGCGTAGGCCGCGATATCTTCACCTACACCATTCCAATCCGGTTCCGTGAGCGAGTTGGCCCTGGTACTGAAGTAGCCGTCCCGTTTGGCTCTCAGACCCGGCTTGGCTATGTTGTCAGCCTGCACCAGCAACCACCAACTGAAACCTTACGTGGCATTCTTAATGTCACAGGTCAGCAGCGTCTGGATCGGGATTATCTGAATTGGCTCAAATGGATTTCAGATTATTATCTGGCTTCATTGAGTCAGGTGATTAGCATTGCGGTGCCCAGACGCCTAAGCGGCAAAGTCCGCAATGTCATTCGCCCGACCATCGACTCAGCCCAGTTTTTGCGCTCAGTTGAGCAGGCTTTTGGATCTAGCAGCCAGCTCTATGAATTTGCTGTGTTTTTAATTGCTTCAGCCCCACAATGGAAAAGCCGCCAGGCCTGCTTACGCCAGTTTGGCCGCCGCAGTACAGAGTATCTGCAATTGCTGCAAAAACATCAGATGATTGAGATCTTTACCGAAGTTCAGCAGCAGCCCGAAGCCAAAGAACAGCTTGTGATTACTTTTTTGGCTGAAACCGAAGGGCTCTCTCATCGTCAGCGCGAGTTGCTGACACAATTACGCAACGCAGGTGGCCAGGCCCTGCTCAGTGAGTTTTGCCAGGAGCACCATACGACACCCGTTACCTTACGCCGGATTGAAGGTTTAGGCGCCGTTTCAATTGCCCCGCAGCGGATCCAGCGCCGCCCCATGGATGAGACAATTGAACAACGACCGTTGCAAGTTCTGACTCCAGCTCAACAAGCCGTTTTTGACCGGATTGCGGCTGAAATTGAACAGCCTTCTGGCCAACCAATGTTGCTGCACGGCGTCACGGGCAGCGGCAAAACTGAAGTTTATTTGCACAGTCTGGCCCATGTACTGGCGCGTGGCGAAGGCGGGATGTTTTTAGTCCCAGAAATTGCGCTGACGCCCCAGATGTTGCGCCGCTGCCGGGCTGTTTTTGGCGATGCGGTAGCCGTTTTACACAGTGAGTTGTCAGCAGGTGAATATCGCGACGAATGGGATCGAATCCGTGACGGCGTAGCCCGTGTGGTGGTCGGCGCGCGCTCGGCGATTTTTGCGCCAGTGCCCAAGCTGCGCCTGATTGTAGTAGATGAAGAACACGAAAGTTCGTATAAACAAGACAATCATTTGCGTTATGACGCTCGCCTGTTAGCCCAGATGCGGATGCAGATGAGCCAGGGCGTCTCAGTTTTTGGCTCAGCGACTCCTCGTCTGGAAAGCTATGAGCAGGCCCGCCGCCGTAACTGGATCTATCTGGCGATGCCAGAGCGGGTTCATCACCAACCCCTGCCGCCGATTTATCTGGTTGATATGCGCCAGGAACAGTCGCGCGGCAATCTGGGCGTCTTTAGTCAGGCGCTTAAACGTGCTATGAACGAAACCCTGGAGCGTCAGGAACAGGCGATTTTACTACTGAATCGCCGTGGTTATACCGGCAGCTGGATCTGTCGGGACTGTGGTGAAGGCCTGCGCTGCCCTTTGTGCGCCGTCAGTCTGACTTATCATCGCAGCGAAGAACGTTTAAAGTGCCATTATTGTGATCATCAAAGCCCTGTTCCGCGACGTTGCCCCAGCTGTCACAGTGATCATATTCAGGGCTTTGGCCTGGGCACGCAAAAATTAGAAGAAATTACGCGCAGGCTGTTTCCAAACGCACGGGTTTTGCGCATGGATCGCGATAGCACCAGCGTTAAAAACGCCCATAGCCGGATTCTTGATCAGTTTGGCAATGGCGAAGCAGATATTTTAATTGGTACCCAAATGGTTGCCAAAGGCTTAGACTTTCCTAAAGTTACTTTAGTGGGTTTACTTGCTGCTGATATGGCGCTAAATTTGCCCGATTTACGCGCCGGTGAGCGCACTTTTCAGCTCCTGACTCAGGCTGCTGGCCGAGCGGGGCGCAGTGATCTGCCCGGCAGAATTTTCCTTCAGACTTATGCTCCTGAACATCCCGCCATCCGCCATGCTCTGCAGCATGATTATCGCGGTTTTTTCCGTGAAGAAATCCGCGAGCGTGCTGCTTTAAAATACCCGCCTTTTGGCGAACTGGCCCGTATCCTGTTTGCTCATCCACGTGAATCTGTGGCCTTTGGGGTCGCGGAAGCTTATGCCCATGAGCTTAAAGCCCAGGCTGATGAGCGGCTGGTTTTGCTGGGACCGGTTGCAGCCCCCATCTCCAGACTCCAAGCGCTTTATCGGGTGCATATGCTGATTAAACATCCTGATTTAAAACAGATTAAACCTTTATTGCGCAGCTTAAATCAGCGCTTTCGCCATGAAGTCCAGCGTCTAAGTTTAGACATTGATCCTTACAGCATGCTTTAGACGTGTGAGGCATTTTTAATAAAGCTCTAATCTAAATGGCATAGATTCTGACTGTAAGCACAAGTCTGAGCCTGTTATCATCAGAGGCATCAGCTAAGCGGAGGCCTTATATGTCAGAATCTAAAGCTCTTTCTCAACCATTACCCGACTATGTCCCAGATCAGACCGCAGGGAAAGCCAGCGATATCATCACGGATGATAACTATGAGACGCTCGCTGATGCTGAACAGGCTTTTCGCCAGACCCGTGCTCATATGCTTAACGTCAATCAGTGGAATCAACTCGCTGAAAAATCAGCTCCGGCCCGAACTTTGGCTGGCCTTAATCCCTTATTTCCCACCTTTAGTCTGCCTGATAAACCCGATCAGCAGGCCAGTGTTCATGATGTGATTGAAATTGCTTTAGGCGGTCAGCAAATGTATGTGCGGATCGAAAAAATCATCGACACGGCAGATGAGTTTGCAATTCGGGTCAGGCCCTGTTTAAAAGATGGCAATTGTGAAGCCTCTGAACATATGTATACTCCTGAGGCCACGACAACTTTTCGCCTGACGCGCAACCAAAAAACCATTACCACCGGTTTTCATGGCCGCAATGAAGTGATTAACGATGATTTACTCAGTGGCTTAGTTGATACCAGCATGGATTTAGGTGGCCGTCTGTTTACCTGGAGCCTGCTCGGCCGAGCTTGGCGCCCACTGCCAAAGTAAACATCAGAGCCTGTTGATTGGTTTTTATCATCATGATTTATGATCGACCAACGCCCTAAGCGTTCAGACAAAAAAGAGGATAAGCATGAGCCAGCCTAAACATCCCGAACACCAGGACAAAATTGATCAGGAAATTCCCGAACAGCATCAGGGTCATGATAACGATATTTTTAATCACAGCATCTATCATTCTGAAGCTGATACAAAACAGGCTTTTCGCCAGACACGTGCGCATATGCTTGATGTGAATAACTGGTTCAGGCTGGTCAGCCAGACTTTTCCAGTACGCACGCTCGGTGGCCTCAACCCCATGGTGCCGGTGTTTACGCTGGTCGGTAAGGATGAAAAACAAGCTACAGCCGCAGTTGAAGATGTGATCCGTCTGTCTGCTGGCGGTCAGGACATGTATGTTCGGATTGAAGAAATAGTCGATTGTGAAGATGAATTTGCGATCCGCGTCAGGCCCTGCAATCCGCTCGGCAATCCAGACCAGAGCCAGCATATGTATCAACCTGTTGCCACCAATACGTTTTCGCTGCGTCGCCAGAACTTACAAATAATTAATGGCTTTCATGGCCGCAACGAAGTGCCCAATCCCAATTTGTTCAGTATTCTCAGCGATGCCGGAATGATTATGGGTGGACGATATTTTAACTGGAGCCTGTTGGGTGAAGCCTGGCGGCCCGATCCAGAAAAAATCCACCAGTTGCGCCAACAAGATCACTTAGCCCAAGACAATTTAGACAGCTAAAGCCTGAGATCTCAATGAGTCTGAGTATACCCAAACGTATCCAAACGTAAAAAACCGGAGAGAAGCTTCTCTCCGGTGTACTTGTCAGGATTTTGTCAGGAATTGTTATTGAGGATTTTGCAGCTTCTGGGCAACTTTGCCAGCAGCTACGCCACCAAGGGCGCCAAAGGCGATGGTGCCGATTGTCAGAGGCAGACCGGCCATCCCAAATGAGCGCAGCATCAGCGAACCAGCCCCGGCGGCTGATACTGCACCTAAACCACCAACAGCACCGCCAATACTGTCAGTTACAACATTTTGAACTGCAGCCTGGCCGTCGAGTTTGCCGCGAACAACGCTGACGCCGTTGCTGACAGCCGAGACACCGGCAGCCACCAGAGCACTCAGGCCAGCGCCTTTGAGAGTGGTTCCACCGAGTTTTTGTAAAGTCGGCAGAGCGGCTTGAAAACTACCACCTGGCTTAAACACCGTCGCCAGTTCCTGCAAATGAGTTGCAGCCTGATCACCCAGCTTGTAGGCGGCGAAGCCACCACCGGCTGCCTGGCCAGCCATCCGGCTGTAGGCAACAAAGCGGTCCTCTTCACCAAGCGCCGACGGCTTGGCCGGTTTAGCTTCCGGCTTAGCCGGTGCTGCCGGTTTGGCAGTTGTCGGGCTGCTGGCGGGGATTTGAATTCCCTGAGTTTGAATCAGGTTACTGACGGCGTTAAGCATGGTGTTGAGTTTGTTTTCTGTTAATCAGGATTTAGAAATTGTCGGTCAGCTTTTTAGCGAGCATGCCGCCAGCCACACCGCCTGCAGCACCGAGGCCAACAGAGATAACGGTGCCCATTACGCCGCCGCCACGGAACAGCATGCTGCCGATGCCACCAGCGGTTACAGCAGTCAGACCGCCGAGAGCGCCACCGATGGTGTCTTTCACAACGTTGTTAACAGCGACAGAGCTTTCAACTTTGCCGGTTGCGACGCCAACACCGTTAGCAACAGCAGAAACACCAGCGGAAACCAGAGCGCTGAGACCAGCACCTTTGAGGCCGTTGATTGCGATGCCTTTGAAACCTTTAGCCAGGTTCTGGCCGATGCCGCTTGCAGCAGCGCCGTCAGCAGGAGTGCCTTTGCCAAAGAGAGTCTTGATGCTTTCGCCCATTTTGCCGCTGAGTTTGTAGGAGGCAAAACCGCCGCCGCCAGCGTGAGCAACCATCGAGGAGATAGAAGAAAAATCAGTGGAGAAACCACCCTGGGTCGGAACGGTGGAGCTGGCGCCGGTGCCGCCGTTGTTGCCAGTAGAAGGAGCATCACCGTAGGGGTTGTAGTAAGAAGTCTGTACGCTCTGGATGCTAGTCATTTGATTTTTCCTCTTATTCCTGTTTTTCTCTGCTTAACGTGGGGCTGTCTGTCTGGGGCGCTTATCTGTAGTAGGGCTGCTGATAAGGTTGCTGGTAGGGCTGCTGGTAACCGTAAGGCTGTTGGTATCCGTAGTTCTGGGTGTTGTTCCCGCCGAACATACTGCGGATTCCGTTGGCGATTCCGTCTCGGAGCCCGCTGGCGCTGTAGGCCAGGTGAGCACCGGTGGCACCCAGGGCACCGGCAACCACTGTGCCGATGGTGAGGGCGAGTCCGCCACCTGGGATGGCGTTAGCCAGAGCCATCGAAGCGGCTCCTGCTGCGAGGCCGCCGCCAGCGCCGGCTAACAAGCCGCCGATGGTATCAGCCCCGATGTTGCCGGCTGCATCTGATGAAGACTGCATGCCTTTGGAAACCAGATTCATGTTTTTCGCTGCGGAGATGACACCCGTGACAGCGGCGCCGATGCCGCCGGCTTTTAGAGCACCCATGCCAACCGCTTTAAAGTTACCGGTGCCGGCCTGCATGGCTTTCATCGATTCCCCGATGCCTTTGCCCGTTACGCCGCCGGCGATACCGCCAGCGAGCATGTTGCCGACCAGGCCAACTTTGCCTTCCTGAAGCAGGCTTACCGGCATGGCCGGGTAAACCGGGTAAACCGGATAAGGATTGGGATTGTAGGTGTCACCGGTGAAAACCGAAGCAACTTGATTAACAGCCTGATCCACAGCTGCAACAGCGGGCATCATAACTTCTGCGGCACCCTGAACGGCACCCAGAGTTTCTGTGAACTTTGTGAAGCCGTTGATGATTCCTGCGATGTCTGTCATGGTGTTAATCTCCTCGGTTTGGCTTGCGGTTGACCCGCTACTTGAAATCCGCTTCTGATAAATTATGTATCGCTCGATCCGATTAACGTCTTGTGTGATTAAATTTAAGGAACAGTTAAGTCATGGCAAAGGTTCGGGTAAAGATCTTAAAGTCTAGGTTAACCCCAGATCATGCATTGGTTAATACAGCGCATCAACAGCTTTCTAAAATCATCTCAAACACTGATCAACCCTTAACTTAATCACCTCAAAACAATTAAAATAAGCTATTAAACAAAAGACTCTAACAGATCGGATTTATTTCAATTTTAAAAGCTAATTAAAAGTGAACAAGAGTTTTAAAAATGATTAAAAGCAATCTATTTGAACAGGATTTTAAACGAGGAACCGATCCCTATTGGCCCAAATGGGATCAACGCTGGTGGAAGCTTGCGCTGTTATTAGAAATCAAAGAATTAAACCGCTTGCCTGAAGCCGTGCTTGAAGACTTTGTCCAGGAGCTCGATACTCACTATCTTCATCACTTTCCTTTAATCGAATCTGAGCTGCCTGCCGGCTGCGACCCTTATCGCCAGATTCTTTGCCACTGCGCCTTAGGAACTGCTACTCAGATCTTATTTGCAGGCGGCATAAATGTTTGGGAGCGTCTGCCCTGGCTTTATGACTGGCTTTGGCGTTATCAGCTACCTGATGGCGGCTATAACTGCGATGAGCAAGCTTATACGGGCTCACAAAAAAGCTCGATTGTTTCAACTGTGCCAATGCTTGAAGCCCTGCTCGCCAGCCGATCAACAGCTGACTTTAGTCCGTCTGAGCAAGAGCTGCTTACAGCGGGCTACCATTATCTGTTAAATCATCAGCTTTTTCGCAGCAGCAAAGGCAAATTAATTGACGAAGCCTGGCTCCAGCCCCTGTTCCCACGTTTTTATGAATATGATTTGCTGCGAGGCCTGCATTTGGTAACTCGTCTAAGTAGCGCATTAAATCAAGCTTTGCCTTCAGACGCAGTTGCAGAAACAATCAGTCGTCTTCAGACTCTGACAAGAGACGGAGAGCTCAAAGTCCAGCACTGGTATCCAGGTGATCACAGCACGCTTGCCGAAGGCCCAGAGGGCTGGCAGCGCGGTATCGTAGCAGAACGATTTGCTTTATTAGATCAAGCGATTGAGTCCGGGGGTGAATACGTCAGCCTTCAGTGGCAGCAGGTTCAGGCTCAATTGGTTGATCTGGCTAAACGAGGACTTTGGTTGGCACCAAATTCAGATTGGGCTGAGTCAGCAAGCAACGTATAAATGGCGTAAAATCAGCATTTCAGACTAATTTAAACCCTTCAGGTGCTTTAATTAAGTTGGCTAAGATTGAGTCACCTAGGCATGACCTTTTGCTTTTTGAATCATGCCAACGCCAGAAGGAGATTTATCAGATGTCAGATGTTTCACGCTCTTCAAATCTAAATAACTATGATCACAGCCAAAACCCTTATCCCATTGGGGCTAACACTCCAGATTTCAGTGGACTCAAAGGCACTGATGGCAAGACTTATGGGTTTTCAGACTTTAGTGATGCCAAAGCACTCGTCATGATTTTTACCTGCAACCATTGTCCATATGCCCAGGCTTACGAAGATCGCCTGATTCAGCTGGCTGAGGAATTTATGCCCCAGGGCATCGGGTTTTTAGCCATTAATTCCAATCATGCCGAAGACTATCCTGAAGATAGCTTCGAAAATATGGTGGTCAGAGCCGCTATTAAAAATCTGCCCTATCCTTATGTTCTTGACATTGACCAGAGTGTAGCTCGGGATTATCGGGCAATCTGCACCCCTCATACCTTTGTGATTCAGAATCGCAAACTGGTCTATCGTGGCCGAATTGATGACAGCTGGATGAGAGCTGATCGCGTCACGGTCAGTGAACTACGCAATGCCCTGGAGGCGATTGTTAACGAAGCACCGATTCAAATTGCCGATACCCATCCGATGGGCTGTAGCATTCGCTGGACAACTCAGGAAGAAAACAACCCTGAACGAGCCTTTGCGCGTCAAAACCTTGATCGCTTGGATCGGGTTGAACATCTGGATGTTAGCAAACAACGCCGAATTGCCTGAGCTGTTTTAATAAGCCTGCTCAACCTAACAGCCTGAACGCCTAAAACCAGCCAAAATGGAGGTAAACAAGCGCAAGGAGACGTAGGTAAAGTTTGTTAGGTTCCATACTTTTATGCCTTTGACCAAAAATTTTTGGCAATTTTGGCTTAACTCAACGCATTCGTAATATTTATGTGATGTTCGTGGGCTAGATTATACACCGTGTCATCCCGACGCGAACCCGATTAAAGGCAGGCTTGCATGATCTTAGCGCGATAACGTCATCTTGCTATGTACCCACGGAACACCCTTGCAGGTTGATTACCCGGCCCCGTATCACCCCAAATCGATACGCTCAGGCTCTCACTCTGCAAGGGTGTTTAGCATTTAAGCCCTTTAAACAAGCTTTTCACTCGCCCACTCAGCTTTAGTTTTTCTGTGGTTTTGTCATCACCCAAATTATCAACAGATCAGATTTACCCTAAAGTTTCTCTTCGCTTAATCTAAATATAACCTTTACGCGTCAGCCTTGCTTTTATGATCGCTATATCCAATTTAAGAACACTTAAAAACAATATTAATGTTCTGGACAGGTTATCGGTTTAAATGAACACCAGCGCCATTCAGTCCTTCAATCCATACAACCTGACTTTTCCGTCGACTTATCTGGCTAGCGCCGAAGACCCGACGAATTCGCCTCAGGCTGCGCCAAATATGACCCTTGATGCGGTCGAAATTGGCGTTAAGTCTCTGTTGGTGGGCCGTCTGACGTCTAAAACCGCTGTCACCAGCATGCAGATCAGTCAGCTTCAGCAAAAAGAAGCATCAGGGCTTGGTCTTGCAGCCTCAACAGTCTTTAAAACAGCCGGTAAAGCGGGTTTAGTTAGCGGTGCCGTTTCTTTAGGCCGTAACGTCTATCATCTCGCTAAAGGCGAAGTGAATATCGCTCGCGCCAGCGGCAATGTCGGCGCCGACATCATGGGCGGTACCATTGGCGGCATGGTGGCCGCAACCGGTGCCAGCCTTGCTGTTAAAGCTCTCTCAACTTCTTCCGCCATGAGCATGGGCACAGTGGGTTTAATTGCCGGTGCTGTGGGCTTTGCGATTGCTGACACCCTCTATCACGTCAGCGGTGCCCGCGATACGGTCTCGAATAAGCTGACCGCGATTGTTGAACGCTGGTTCGACACTGAATCTCAGAGCGGCGGCGTCTAAGTCTCACCCCTCAGATACGCTCTTTAAGCTCTCATTCTAAGCCCGGCTGCCTGCCGGGCTTAAGCTTTTTTTGCTAAGCTCAAACAGACTCATTCTTTCTGATCAGGACAACATCATGTGGCAAACGCTTGCTGAAGCTGGCGAAGCTGAAATCAATATTCTCAATAGCCGCTTTATTGCCAGTGGGGCTGAAGTGCGCGATCTCAGCAGTGCTGAAGCATTTTTAAAAAGCATCCAGCAGCGTTATCCTGACGCCACTCATCACTGTTATGCCTTTAAAGTGCTGGGCCCACCCATCATTGATCGTTTTTCAGATGACGGAGAGCCCAACGGCACAGCCGGACGCCCAATTCTGACAGTCCTTGAGCACCATCTCGCCAATGCCATTATTGTCGTGACGCGTTATTACGGCGGCACCAAACTCGGCAAAGGCGGCTTAGTCAAAGCCTATACCGAAGCCGCCAAAGCCCTGATCACCCAAATAGGAACCATCACGCGTGAAACCGAAACAGAACTCAGTCTGGATTATCCTTATCAGCTAGCCCCAATGCTCGAACACTGGTTTCGCCAGCAAAACTTTCATCCCGAACTGATCTACGCTGAACGGGTCAGCGCCCAGCTCAGCATCCCCTTAAGCCAGCGTGAAAAGTTAACAGCTGAGCTCAGCGACTGGGTTCGTCAGGGGCTGAATATCGCTGGTGGCGAGTAGCTCGTAGCTTGTCGCCAAACCAGCCACTAGCTCCCAGCTACCAGCCCATCCAGCCAGCCCCCGATATCACCAATCTGCGCATCACAAACACCGTGCTCCATCGGGTAGGTTTTCCAGTTAACCGCATAGCCTGCCCGCTCTAAACCTTCACGTGAGCGTTCAGCCAGACTCAGCGGCACAGTCGGATCCCAACGGCCGTGATTCATCAGCAAAGGCGTTTTTTGATTGGGTGAGCTGCTGGCGGGTGGAACCTCATCGGGTTTAAACAGATAAGTCGATAGCGCCATAATCCCAGCAAATTTTAAAGGGCTCTTAAGCGATAGCTCCAGAGCAATAGCCCCGCCCTGGCTAAAGCCCGCAATCACAATCTGTTCTGAGCTTAAACCACGCTCAAGTTCGCGATTAATCAAAGCTTCAATCGCGCTAACAGATGTTTTGACCTGTTCCCAGCTGACTTCGCGCAAAGCCCCAATGCTGTAAATGTCATACCAGGACGGCATCACCATTCCGCCGTTAATGGTCACAGCTTGTTCTGGCGCATGCGGAAAAATAAAGCGCAGATTCTGTTTGAGCTGTAAATAAGGCACCAAAGGCTCAAAGCCATGGCCGCTATCCCCAAGCCCGTGCAGCCAGATCACAGAGCCTTTAACGGGCTCAGTCTGGGAGCGTGAATAGCGTTCAAGATGGGGAATCAGTTCGTTCATGTCTGTCTCCGTTAGCTGGAATGTTCTGGCGGCATGATAACACGCTGATTCTCAGCACAGGGCTGACTTGCAGGCTTATGAAGAGTTAGAATAATTAAAAGATTAGAATATTATGATTATTGGGGATATTAAACAATGCAGATGCGCTTGCTCACCATGCTGCTAGCCCTGGGTTTACTCGGGGCCTGTGGCACTCCAGCTGATAATAATGACGGCCCAATTGTCCCCTTCCCGCCCACTAGCGGAACACCTTTGCCTGGTACACCGGTTGCAACACCAGCGGGCACAGCGGGTCCAGGTGTTCCGGGTGATCC
>CAJYHH010000783.1 GCA_913773825.1 Candidatus Sericytochromatia bacterium
AATAATTGATGGGCACCTAGTCGAGGGTATTATGTCTGGCCATCGTTACAAATACTCTAAGCTGAGTTGGGTTCACTCATATATTTACCATGAGCCGCTTAAAATTCATTTTGAAGGTCATTTTAAACAAGGCGTTATCTTAAGTGGGGAATTTGAGCATCCTCTATCACCTGGACCTGTAGCAGCAGAGGATGTTTATTTTTATCTTGAAAATCAAAACCAGAAATGGCTAGTCAAAACAATCTCGGATGACTTATATAGTTTAGAGAAAAACTGAGTTTTAAACCTTAGTTAACAATCCTCAGTGAATGCCATCCCTTTATTGAGGATTGTCTGCTTTGATGAAAAATTTAAGTAAAGTCAGTTGTAGTAAGGAATGATAGTTGTGGATTAAATTTTTTGATTTAGAACTTCAATTTTGCTGGATGCCGCCAAAATCGGTTGTAAAGCTTCTGCTTGCCGGATATAGAGAGTGTTATGTTGATCGCTACGCCAATGAGATAAAGCTTCAAGTTGACGACTAAAGGGCCAGTAACGATAAGGCCTAAAACCATGTTGCCTTAACAGTTGATCAATGTCCTGATCTGCAAAACCGTAACGCTGGCCGGAGCCATTCAGTTCGATAATAATCGCTTGTAGCTCAGCTTGCTCAAGAAAACGACTTGCTCCTTGTAGGACAGGCAGTTCGTAGCCTTCACAGTCCAGCTTGAGAACACGAGCTGGTAACTCCGTAAGCTGATCGAGGGTTTTGACAGGAACATTGATGACATTTGTTTGTGAGTCCGAATGACTCACCACATGGTTCATGGCACCAAACTCTTGTGAAAAACGAAGTGTACCCGCCTCTTGGCCTATACCAATTTGATGTGTCTCAATCAAGTTTTCAAGACTATTTAGCCGAATCTGTCCCTGGAGTTGCCGGAAGGTAGACGGAACAGGCTCAACAGCAATCACACGGCTTTTGCAAATTCCTGCAGCTAACAAACTATAGACACCTAAATTGGCACCGATGTCTACAAATAAATCTTCTTCACGAAGGCAGTGGATTAAAAATCCCATTTCTTCAAAATCATAGAGACCTGTATAGACATTGCCGACAACTCCCGCCCAACCTTTACGTACAAGGAGTTTAAGTGAGCCAACCCATGGGTAAACCTTACTATAGGGAAAAAGCCTTTGTGTAAAATGAAAATTTACATAACGACCTAAAGCTTTTAAAGGAGCTTGACGAGTTAAAGGATGAGAAGTAATTTCGCTTAATGTCTTAAGTCTAAATGCCATTGAAGGATTATAACCGAATACACTAACGCGACAAAGCTGTTGATTTTTTCAAGGTATAAAACGTACAGCTAAAAAGTATAGCTAATAGGCTTTAACGTCGATATCTAAATGCCCCGCTGAGTTCGCCGTTTTGCAGACGTAGGTTTTCAATCTGCATACCAGCTGGTAAAGTCTCACCCATCATCGCGCTTAAAGCGGTAACAGGAATGGTGAGTTCTTTGGTGTCTTGATTGACGCGAATGCCCTGGCTGCCGAGCGCTTCAATGATTTTACGGCTGGCTGCATCGCGAACATCAAACAGGCCCAGAAACTTAGCCCGATCAACTTTGATATGCACGTTCTGACCGTCCGCACGAACAGTCGCTGCGCCGCCGACAAACAGCGATGAGAAGTCAAAACGAATCGCATCAGGGCTAACGTTTACACCTAGTTCTCTAGGGTCCATATCCAGGGCTGATTGAGTCAGTTGATTGAGACTCTGACCTAGACGATTTAGATCTGGCTTAATCACGACATTACCGTGAATGTCCTGAGTGCTTGAGTTGCTGGCAAACGAGCCACGAACATTCAGGCGCAAACGGGTGTCACCCATACTGGTCTTGATCTGGGGCAGTTCAATTGTGCCCTGATACTGCCCTTTTTGGCCCGCTGTGGTCAGACCTACTTCGCTGAGACGCACTTTAATCCGCTGATTGGCATTAATCGCAATGCCCTGCCTCTGTAGGCCCTGAATAAAGGCTTTAGCATCTGGATCGTGCTGGGTCATGCCCAACAGCTCTGCACCTGTCAGCTCCGTTTCAATCTGGCCATTGCCAATTCGAGTCCCCGTGACCTGACCATTGGCCAGTTTAAAAGTAAAGTCACCGCTGATTTTGGTTTTGTCGTTAGGCCGATAAGTGGTATCACCGCTAACTGTGCCATTAAGCTGACCGCCGTTAGCTAAGCCTAACTCAGGTGAGTTTAAATTAACTCGCCCACTATCACCCCCAGCTGTGACGCTGAGGTTGCCGATTGTGGTGGCGGCTTTATTAGAATCAATCCGGCTGGCGCTGGCGTTTAGAACCAGTTTGCCGTTTTGAATTTCAGCTTTAACATCTTTGAGGCTGACCTGGCCGCCACTGGCATGAATGGCGCCAGTCGTCAGAGACGCTTGGGTGTTTTCGCCCAGAGCATTATTATTGCCAGTAAAGCTAAATGAGCCCAGGTTCAGAGACTGAATGAGGGGTTCTAAACGGGGGCGTAAAGCCGGGTCGCGCAGCATATTGCGGCGTTGTTCAGGTGTCGCTGTGCGTAAGGCACGAATCTGATCGGTATTAAAACCCAGGCTCTCTAAAAAGGGCTGCATTTTGCGTGGCCCTTGATCATATTCACGCTGTAAGGTTGACCCAATCGCATCGAGAATTTCGGGCTGCTCAGACATCTTGAGCTCGCCAAAGCTGCCGCTGAGCCTGGTTTCAGAAACCGTTTCGCCGTTAACGCTTGTGGTCTGACCTGCTTGATAGCTGCCAGGCTGGACGGTCAGGCTATCATTTTGAGTGATGAGCTGAGTGTCAAAACGAGCTTCTGCACTTGTAGCCTGTTTCTCATGGGCAATTTGCTGCACTCGGGGGGTGAGGGCCTGTAAATGAAGCCCTTCGGCCTGGGCCATAAAGCTCTGGGGAGTGCCTTCTTGTTTAAAGGCTTTAGTTGCTTTGGGGTAACGTTGAGCCAGTTCCTGAGCCTGACGATTAAAGGCTGCAAGGGCGTCAAAATTTGCCTTTTGTGAGCGGCTGGCCTGACGATAATCAGTCACC
>CAJYHH010000784.1 GCA_913773825.1 Candidatus Sericytochromatia bacterium
GGCGCAGTCTGGTCTATTGAAAGTCAGGCGATTTTGTATTTGCGCCATGACTTCCGCAAAGTTAACAACGTGTTTGTTACAGGCCCAAGTGACTCACCTAACCGAATTTTACGCACGGGTAGTGCCGGTATTGAGATCAGCCAGTTAACCGTTAATGTCGGAGCAGCACCGCTCACACTGTTTGGAACAAGTGGTGCGCATAATTTTAACTCTCGCTGTCGTCTATTGGGCATGCCAAATGCTTTGACAGGTGTCTACTATTACGGTGTCAATCCAACCAATGTAAGTTCTGCTGAACGCCAATTACCTGGTGGTGCACCAGAAAAATTGTCTGTATCAACAGCTATCAACGCTCAGTCAGTCTTTTCTGTCAGCCCAACCGAGCTAAAAGGTATGGCTGACAATGTCTACACCAGCGCATCCCAACTGCCCACCAGCATGCAAAAGTTCTCTATCACTTATCTTGATGGAGACTTTACGTTTAATATCGCCAGACCTCTTGTAGGTGGTGGACTGCTTTACGTCAATGGAAATCTAACCCTCTCAGATGGGGCCAACTCTTTGTTTTCAGGCGTCATTTTTGTTAATGGCCGTCTAACAATGGGTAAAGACAATAGCCTTTCTGGTGCGATTGTTGCCAGCAACATAACCTGCACGCCAGGCTCTGGCAACAGCAATTTAGAGTACAACAGCAATTTGGTGACAACAGTCAGACAAAAACTCGCTTTGTACCGAGAAAACAATTTGACCCGCTCTTATCGTGAATATTAGTCGAGAACATGAGGAACACGTGAACAAGCTTTTAACCAAAAATGCTCAGTCCGCTAGACGATTGGCCCAAAAGGGATTCACCCTCCTTGAAGTCATGCTTGCTAGCAGCATCATGACCGTTGTCATTGCAGGCGCAGTTTCAGTTCAAAACTATACCCAACAGCGCAACACGTCTAATAACGATAAGGCTTTTGCCAGTCAAAAAGCGATGCAAATGTTTGAAGAACTTCGCGCTTATGTGCAGGCCAACCGTGAAACAGATATCTCTAAACTTCAAAACTTCAGTGATGGCTCAAGCTTTAACCATGTTTTGACCACTGAAAAAAAAGATAAATCCTCTGGTGTAGGCGTCATTGCTGTTGGGATCGAAAATCCTGGGGATGCGCTTAGTGGCAATACGCGCTTAGATCGAGGCAATGGTGGCGCAGGTAGCCTCTGGAAATACGTCAGACAAATCCAGGTCAAACCTATTCCGAATGACCTCAATGCCCGCTATGTCACCATATCAGTCTGGCATGCTGATCGCACAAATAACACTCAGCCTGCATCAGCTGTCCCTCTTGCCACTATTTCAGGTATTCTCAAAACCAACATTTCCCAAGATACACCCACTCAGATGTATGACTTGTTCATCATTGCGGCTGAAAACGCGCCAAGCTGGTGGGTTGACCTTGCTGACCTTAAACCCAGCTTTGAGCGTACTCTCAGTGATCTAGAACAACGAAACCCCGGTCTTGTCTTCCGTCGTCACTTTATTAGCCGCTTTGGGTTTGGCCGTGACCCTTATTACATGCCTTATATCAATAGCCAGGCGACAGCTAATAGCCAGGATCTGCCTTTTGCCTATTTTTATCCTGGACGTATCCAGCACAGCACATTGTTAGAGAGCTATGTACTTGAAGGAATTCAAGGCCGTCGCCGCAGTGATAACAACGATATTTTGTCTTTAAACAAACCGTCTTATGGCGTTAATACCCCTTATCGCTATTATCCGCTCTCAGATCAGTTTAACCACGTCATGCGTTATCCTGAGCAAAAAGCGATGGAAGAGCGTCTGGTTAGACAGGATCCCAACAATTTTAAAGACAATCCTTCACTGGTCACCTTTCTCGAAGAACTTAATAATTCTGATAAGTATAAAAACGCCATTATTGTTAATCTTCATGGTGAGCTTTTGCCTTTGCCGGCCATTCGCAATTATTCTGATGCGGCAAAAGCCCCGGATCTCTTTGCACGTAAGCTGAATGCACCTGATCCTAACAATAACGACACCACGGGCCTTTCACACACAGCTGTATCTACTCAATTTACTTCACTGCAGTATAAACGCGTTGTCAGTCACCCTGAAAATCTTCGCTACAACAACCGCGATTCCGTCAGCTGGCGTGTTTATGCCTATGAACAACTCCCGCCTGGAACATCCAGTCTGCCCAATACAGCAGATGAAGAAGAAGATAGCATTCCTGAAATCAGCATGTTTATCCCCACAATTGGTAAAGGACCGGCTTACTCAGGTGCAATTAATCTGGGGCATTTAAACTATCCAGATTTTACGCCCTCCAATCCCGCTAGCGCTCTCCAGATCCGTAAAATGGTCGGTAGCGACAATAAAGACTATGCTTGGTGGGGTGAAACAGGTGCTACGGGCATAAAAAAAATCGTCAACACACACGATTTTGCTCAAACAGGTGGATTACCTAATAGCAACGCAACTTTTATTAATAATAATGTTGCAGCCAGCTCTGTACCCACATCTGGAGCCGTTACTGGCAGTAATATAGTCGATCTGGCTGCTAGCTTAAACACCACGGATGCGGCAGATCTGATCAACACCTTAATTGTGTTTGACGGCGGCACCAGCAACGAAGAAATTGTACGCGTCACAAGTGTTCAAAATGCAGGCTCTGGCACTTCAAATCAGCGCCGGCGTTTAGTCCTCAACCGTAATCTGACAAGAAACCACAATACCCCTTTAACAGTCTTTGGCAATACTTTCCGACTTGGGGGTTCAGCTTCTGTTGCTCCCATTACCAAACATCGTGACTACAGTGCCGAAGTGGTGAATGACACGATGTTTGGTCATACTCACCGCGGAATTCGCGTCAAACTTTATGACACTCGCGCTCGCGCGCCGTTCAATACCAGTACTGGACGCGGTCTGCGTGATGATCGACGTTTAGATGGTCTTGAATACATTCCGGCTCCGATTGGTACAACCAACGGAACGAGCTTTGCGTCTGGTGATGACTTAACCGATAACACACCCAGCGACTTTAAAAACACTGCACGCTGGCGAGTAACGCTGAACACAGGAAATTTTGGGTCTGACTTTGATAACCAAATGGTTACACTTGAGACTCGTATGGTTCCTGCTCGCAGCAGCTATCCGACTGGTTGTAACGCCAATCTCAACGAACTCTGTGATGGTCTCTGGGGTGATGGTGATACCTACGTTCCCAACTTCACAGAATCCAGTAATGAAAATCAGGTTCAACAGCGTGAAAATCTCTACAATGTCTCACGCACTTACACTTATATGAATCATATTTTCACTGATGTTTCAGATACCTCAATTCTGGGCGCAACAGCATCAATTGCCTCGGTAATTCCTAACAATGCTCGAGTGATCCCCAAAGTTGAACAGTTCCAGTATCTGGGCGATCCCCGTCTTAATCCTTATCTTGATGTAAAGCGTTTGCATCGGTATAACCGTCATTTTGAGGCCATTAATGGGGGCGGAAGTGGTATAGCGGGCTTTGATCGCGCTACAGGCCGGAGTTGGGATCGCGATGATTTGGATCTTAACTGGTACTTTAATCTTTACAGCAATGGTCTGATGCGTTCTAACGCGATTTACAACAGCATTACAGGTTACAGTAACTATTATTATGCTCATGGCGGTGAGCTAGGTTCAGATGGCAACAGCGCGGTATTCCCTATCCGTAGCCAGCCATGGAACAGCACTGACACAGGCACAAGCTCTGTCAACAATGACAATAACTCAATTCGCGAAATCATCGAAAACGGTAGCCGAGTCATTATGAGTACAAACGGCAGCACTTCAACACGCTGGCGTATGCATAACTACAATAATGAACTTTTCCCAGACGATGAGATTGCATTCTGGCGAGCAAACGGCAATTTACCCACGCTTGACTATAATAATGGCCTTCATAACGCCAACCCCAGTGTAGGCGCCCCAGCACGAAGTTACTTCCGCGCCACGTCAGACTCAGATCCGCGCCGTCGGCCTTCGTCTAACAGTTATCGCCGTATTTCAACAACGGGTGCGCCTAGTTTTCTGAATGGTAACTCAACCAACAATCCAGCTGGTTCAAATAACGGCCTTCAACACGTCAGTGTAGATGGAGACGCTCTGCTGACAAATGGTAATGGGGATGCGGGTAAACAGCTAGTTGAAGCCTTTAATCTGATTCTGTCAGATAATCTGCCTTCAAACCGTCCATTTATTCTCAATAGTTCAGGCACATCAGGTGGTTACAGCACACCGGAACTCAGAGATCTACGCAACCGTTTGTCGTTTATTAACTCCACAACGGGCGCGATTAGTTCAACCTCAAGTACCCAAAATGTCTATTACCGCCATAACTCAGATATAAACAATCGAGTGGGCAGCGCGATCATTAAGATGACACGCCCTAATCCCAGCAGCCCAACCAATTCAAACAATGATCTGTCAGGTCTGGTTGGGTACGTCCTGATGAACGGTTTGCAAGAAACCAATACAACAGGCGTTCAGGACTTAGCGCGCTTTACCCAAGCAGGTAGTCTGCAGACCTATATGGACGCAGGTGACCGCAATATTCCAGGTCGAGCAGCGGGCCGTACAGTCCAGTTACCGCGTGTCAGAATTAACTCACCACGCTCTTCAGAAATTCAGGATAACCCAAGCACTATTCCTGTCGAATTTAATGTAGCTTGGCTGCGCTGGGATGACCGCAAATACTCACCCGCTTACCCCAATAACTGGTATGACGAAACCCGTCTGCAGTACAACATTAAGTATTCAAAAGACAATAAAGCCAGCTGGCTTTATGCGGGTACCAATGTTGATGTTGGCAAAAATGCAGGTCTGTATTTCCTCGATCACTTTAATTCGGTCTATAGCGCAGCTGGAGGCCCAGAAACCGTTACAGGCTCGCGAGATAAGACTTTCAACTGGAATGTAAGCAGTTTGCCAGAAGGTAACTATGTTTTGCGTATCGAAGTCTACCGTGAAGGTTTTGACACAGGTTATTCCTATCATGATGTTTTTGTGACCATTGAACGCTAAGGAGCGAAGATGAAGCACACCACACAGCCTTCTTTACTTGCTCAGCAGCATGGCTTTACTTTAATTGAAGTTATGATCACGATGGGTATTTTGCTCGGTATCATTGCTCTGACAGGAGGAATGTTTATGTCATTTTCTCAGCAGCAGAGCCGAACCCAGGCAACCAGCATTCTTAAAGAGCAGTCCCAGACAGCCCTGTTTCGGTTAAGTGGTGAACTTAATCAGGCCCGAATGTTGATGCAAGAGGACTCACTTGGTCAGACTTATCGAGCCAATCTCAACCTCAGCCAAGCTCCTCAACCGATTCAAGCAAACCGTCTTGATACCCGTCTGCCTGTCATTCGTCCAGAAGGTTCTTTATCACCAGAAAAAACCTGTGTAGATTCGCCAAATAGTTTTTTTAGAGCAAATACCGTTGGTAACACCCTTCTGTTTGCACGCTATATTGGCAAATTTTCAAATTTTGGTTTTGTTGATGATCTGTCTACACAAAATGTAAATGAGGCCGTTATCAACCAACGGACTCTGGACCTCTATGATTTTAAATATATCTATCTTAGCGATGACAGAGACCGTAATGGAAATTGGTTTATTGATGCTGGCGTTCGCCCAAATCCCGATATGCGGCGTTTACGTCTGATCGAATGGACGAGTGTGAAATACGTTGATTATGAACAACTCTCTAACTTTTTAACTAACGCACCTAGTAATGCTATTCGTTCACAGATCCGCACAGCGCTTCAAAATGCCAAAATCACAGTCGCATGGCGTCGCTCAGGTACGCTCTATTCTAGCGGCAGTTCTTCTAATATTTTTTACTCTGTAGGGACAGGTACATCAACTACCCTATCCCCAATGAGTGCACATCAAATCGCTCAATACACCGCACAAAATCTGATGAAATACGATAGGGATAACTATAGTATTGCTTACAACAGTCAGCCAAATCGAAACCAACCCCGCTATTTTCCATTGATGAATAAAACGCCCCTTTATTACA
The DNA here is from genome assembly GCA_913773825.1 of Candidatus Sericytochromatia bacterium. Classification (GTDB taxonomy): domain Bacteria; phylum Cyanobacteriota; class Sericytochromatia; order UBA7694; family UBA7694; genus CAJYHH01. The sequence continues at coordinate 6,066 of CAJYHH010000784.1, forward strand.
ACGAAATCGTTCCGGCTTGTAATGGCGCAACCCCCCTTAGCAACTCAACCCCAGCCAGCGCACCTACAACAGCAAAAAATGGTTACCCTGGGGGCTTCGAAGTCATGATAGTGGGCCCAGCAAGTGGTCGCAACGTGTTGCTACGCATCACCTCTGTTGCAACATCAAGAGAGCGTCTACTTGTTGATCAGGCTGATGGTCTGACTGCCTATGCTCGCGATCTGTAATTTAGCCAAATCAGCTTAATAAAGTCTTTTAGCCCGTTGATTCAGCCTGCCAAAAATGAGGCTTATTCTGAATCTGAGGCAGATAATGCTGCGCTAAGAGCTCGCCCAGTCGCGAAAAGGGTGCCTGATAGAGCACATGTGGCGTCTGTTCAGCAGGCTCTGTAATCTCAGCACGCTGCTCTTGCTCAGGCCGCGCGGTCTGATGCCAGTGTTGGTCATGCTCACCCTGATTAAGCTGATGCTCTGCCCAGGCATCCAGGCAAAAGTCCAGCCTGACCCCGGATTCAGCTAAACGTCGGGCAAAGTCGATATCTTCATAACCCCAGCCGTTAAAGCTTTCATCAAAGCCGCCCACACTGTAAAAGCGGATCGCTGAAACAGCAAAATTCCCGCTCCAGGCATAGCGCTGAGGATAAATCATCAGCTCAGGTGGAGAAACCATACGCTCAGCATTAACAAAACAAAAGCGTGAATCATAAATCAGCACAGGCAAATCTGGATACCAGAGTGAGCAGCTGATATGGGGCGTATTGCCGGTATAGCCATAAACTGCAGCATCAGGAGCCTGATTTAGACAGGCTGCATAACAGCCCAAAGCCTGTGTATTCAGCAGCATATCGCCATCTAAAAACACCAGCCCGGCATACCGCGCCAGACTCGCGCCCAGATTACGTGAGCGCGCCGGGCACTGATCTGTGGGCCGCCAATGATAGCGCAAACTTAACTGATTTAAAAATCCCCGGCAGACCGCTTCAGATCCCGCTGAGCCATCATCGATCACCAGCACTTCAAAACCCTGCCAGTTCTGCTGGCTCAGGCGATCTAAACAGCGCTCCAGCTGAGCTTCACGTCCTGGTGAAGTAATCACAACAATGCTTAAGCCTGTTAAATCCATTAAACAGAACGGCTTAAAATCAGCTCAGGCAAACGGTCTTTAAGATTATCTGGCAAACGGGTCTGGTCATCTAAATAACAGCCCTTAAGCTGAGCAAAACTCAAGCCGCTGACCCCGGTTAAATCTGCCCCACGTAAATCACAATGACTTAAACGAACCCCTCTTAAAGCCGCTTTAGTGAGTTTTACACGGGTTAAATTACAATCCACCAGCTCAGCTGTAATCAACTCAGCCCCACTTAAGTCACTGCCAGCAAAGCTGACTCGTTTAAACATCACCCCTGTCAGATTGGCGCGCTGTAAATGACTTTTTTCAAAACTGCTGTCTTGAGCAAGGGCCGCAAATAAATCTAAACCAGGCAAACGGGCATGTTCAAACTGACACTGATGCAGTTCAACGCCACGCAAATTAAAGTGTTCAAGTGCAAATCCCTGTAAGCAAATGCCCGTGAGTGTTAAACAGTCTTTACGACCAGCATCTCCTTTGCGAAACCCCTCTGGACGCGCAGACAACAGTTTTAACAAACGGATGAGTTCAGGCTCAAGCGGTGTTTGCTGCAAACGATCTGCATAACGCTGATGAAAGTATTGATTGACTGATTGAAGCAACACCCACTGCTCAGCGGGCGGTGAGTGTTTAAGCAGGTCTTCAAGACTATCAGACGCTTCTGACCAGTCGCCCTGACGCAGACATTCAAGCTGGGCCTGCATGATTTCACTGCGCTCGTATTGACGATCTTCCATCTGCATTTCTTCAAGCTGTAAACGCTGAGCCGCAACCGCCCTCTTTTCAGCCTCCTGCTGCTGATCTTGATGACGGAGTTGGCGCTCATGCCAGATCGCCCACACAATAAATACAGCTATCCCTGCCACAATTAACCACACCACGGCGACAGCCCTCCTGTTCGCTTCAAAACAACGCTGCTTCTGTTAAGAATATAAACTTTAGGATTTTTTGACAAGAGACAAAAAGAAAAAACGCTGGACGATCAAGGCGATCGGGTTACAGTAACCGTTTACGATCCGCTTGGGTTTTGGGGGCGATCATCTAGCCCTGGCTGCTTCCCAGCCTTTTTTTCAGAGCGGCTGGTAGCGCAATAATATCCAATAATGTAGCATCTTGCAGACTTTCACCCTGCCAGCGCGACTGACGTAAATTGGCACGAGTCAGATCAGCGTGATTGAGCAGACAGTCATTAAGTTCAGCAGCAACCAAATCAGCTTCGATTAACTGGGCTGAAGTAAAATCAATTTGATTCAGGGTTGCCCCCGTCAACTGGGCCTGGTTCAATTCAGCGCGCACAAAGCTTACGCCGTCTAATTTGGCGCCATAGAGATCTAATCTGGGCAAACAGGCTTGATTAAAGCTGCAGTTCAGAAGGGTTGCGCCACGTAAATTTAAACCGTCAAACTTGAGATTGCTTAAATCAAGCTCTTTGAGCACCAGCTGTTCGCGGCTTTTAGCAACGGCCTGCAAAAGACGTTCCGGGCGAGCTGAAATAACGGCTAATAAACAGGTCTGGGCAATAGCTTGAGCACCTTGCAGCGCTTCGCAGAGCTGTCTGAGTAGACGCCATTGCTCAGCATCACCGCCAGCAGCCAACAGCGTAATTAAAGTTTGAACAGTTTCTGGCTCTGGATTTTGGTTTAGGGCTTGTAAAGCAGCGTCAAAGGCAAGCGCACGCTCGCGTTCACCCTGATGTTCCAGTTGAGACTCCAGCCAACGGCGTTGGCCTTCAATCCGGGCTTGTTGACTGGCCTGTTCATCCTGATGCTGGCGCCGACGGCGCTCCCGCCAGGGATCTTGTTTCATAATAATTTAAAATTTAAAACGTAAAGGGTTTGACCAGTTTACGGTCTTCCAGATAAGTCTGGACGGTCCAGAACACTTCGTCTTTCTGGGTAATACCCAGTTTATCAAAGAGCTTGTGCTGGTAAAGATAAGCGCGGTCTTCAACTGTATCGCCCCATTCAATCCCTTTGACTTTGTTGTAGACCGTGCCAAACAGCTTTTCAACATGGCTGATAATCGGCGTTTCGCCCGCATGAACCATTTCATGAATCAGAATCGAAGCTTTTTCTGCATCACGCAGGGCCCAAAAGCGATCGTCTAGCACCATATCGCTAAAGTGCAGACGGGCAGATCCCCGCTCACGGGCAACGGCAACCCAGGCCGCATAAATATCGTGTTTGGCAAAGAGATCATGCATACCGTCAGCAGCCAGACCAAAATCATCTTCATCCAGCTTACGTAAGGCTTTACCAATTTCAGGCGCTACAGCCTCAACAATTTTAATCGTCGGTTCTAAAGCGGTTTTGACCGGTACTTTAATACTGGCTTTGCTGATGCCCTGAGTTGTGTTGATTTTGCCCGCTGCAATCACATCAAAGGCTTGAGGAACTACTGATGTGGGAACAGCTGCAGCCGCAAACAGCGAAACAGGCTGAGCCGGAACGCGGCCGTCGCTTTTAAGCAGACTCAGACTGTCACGGCTGGCAAGCTGAGCCTGAGAAGCGGGCGTAGCAGCAAGCGGCTGATTCAGCGCCCTAATCGGACGGGCAGGTGCGCTGACAGGACTCTGAACAAAAGAAGCGACGGCGTTGACCATGGGACTTACCTGATGAACGTGTTATCAGCCCAATCATAAATGACGTTCTGAGCTCAGTTCAGATTATATCCAGATTAACCTTAACCCTTTCTTATTCTAATTAAGAAAAGAATAATTAAAAGTTAATTAAAGGTTAATTCTACTATTCAGTTGGATAGCCAGCGGCATACCAGGACAACATGCCACCATCAAAATTAATCAGCTTATCAAAGCCTTCTTCAGCCATATGTTCAGCAGCACGATTGCTGCGGCCACCGCTGCGGCAGACCATCACATAGGTTTTGCTTTTATCCAGTTCATCCAGGCGATCGGGCAACTCACCGAGCATAATCCGCTCAACGCCAGGAATTGTGCCTTCATCCCATTCTTCGGGCTGACGCACATCAATCCAGACATAGTCTGCGGGCTGCTGCTGATAGAGCTGATAAATATCTTCCACTCGGGCCTGTTTAACTTCGCTCATCGGATTCTCCTTAAAAAGCTAGTAACTGGTAGCAGGTTGCTAGAAGCTCTAAACACCTGTCACAAGCCAGATTACCATAGCAGCTAAGGAGATGAGCCCTCTTCTCTTACCAGCCACTAGCCCTAGCTACATGCAACTAGTTCCCAGCTACTAGCTCCCCACAGCGCAAATTAGCCGGTACAGCCCGCTCAAGATGTTTGGGTGGAGCAAGTTTAAGCCCATTCATAATCGAGATAAACTCTTCACGGCTTTTGCCCGCCAGACGAGGGTTAAAGCATTTTTCTTCACAAATACTGCTGGCGGTAAAGCCGCAGTAATTATGGCCCGGATACACAGCTGTCTGATCAGGCAGCCTAAACAGTTTGCCCGTGACAGAATCATAAAGCTGTCCGGGATCACCCTGCTGAAAATCTGTCCGGCCACAGCCGCGAATAAACAAAGCATCACCAGTCATCACAAGCTGGCCAGCAGGCACATAATAAGACAAACAGCCGTCAGTATGCCCTGGTGTCGCGATCACCTTGATCACCAGCTCACCTAATTGAAGCACTTGATTGTCTGCCAGCAAAATATCAGCACATTCAGCCCCAGCAGCCGCAGCCAGCGCAATCTGGGCAGCTGGAAAAGCCTGTCGCAGGATTGAGGCAGCCGTTACATGATCCGCATGGACATGCGTCTCAAGCAGATATTTTAGACTAAAACCCAGCTCTTGCATCAGTCGGGTATCGCGACTGGCCTGCTCATAAACCGAGTCGATTAAAGCTGCTTGGCCGCTAACAGGATCTGCAATCAGATAAGTGTAGCTACTGCTGTCTGCATCAAAGAGCTGTCTAAAAAACATCTAGTCTGTCTCCTGCAATAAATAACCAACACCGCGCCGCGTATGAATCAGACGCACTTCGCCGCTGGCCTCTAGTTTATTGCGCAAGCTGTGAATATACACTTCAATATTACTCTCACCGCCTTCAGCATCCCATCCCCAAACGCGTTCAAAGAGCTGTGATTTAGACAAAACCTGACGCGGATACTCCAGCATATACTTCAACAGAGCAAATTCTTTAGGTGAGAGTTCAATCTGGCGCGTGCCGCGTTTAACAACGTAGGTGCGCAGATTCATCTCTAAATCAGCGTAAGCCAGCCGGTTCTGAACCCCTTTTTCGCGGGCCCGCAGCTGAGCTCTGACCCGGGCAAGCAACTCGTCTAACTCAAAAGGCTTGCTCAGATAATCATTGGCACCAGCATCTAGGCCTGTTACCCGATTTATCACTTCTTTTTTAGCCGTCAGCAATAAAATCGGCACAGAAGAACTCTGACGAATCTGACGACAAAGCTCAACGCCGGTCATTCCGGGCATTTCCCAATCCAGCAGCAATAAATCAGCTTCAATTTGACGAAACTTACTTAGACCCGCCTGGCCATCCGTTGCAAGCTCAACGCGATAACCCGCATTTTTGAGCCCCATGCTTATAAATGACGCAATATCTTCATTGTCCTCAACCACCAAAATCAGAGGCTGTGTCGGCGCATGCATGGACATAAAAGGTGACCTCCGTCTGCCAAATAGTATAACATTCTGAAATTATTCAGCTCTCCGCTTCAGACTTTGCTTTTAAACTCTTTAAGCCCAGCGATTGCGTTTAGCCATTAAGCTGATTGCCAGTGGACCCGTCACCAGATGCGGCAACCAGGCCCCTAACCAGGCTGGAATCTGTTCGCTATCGCCTAAAGCGGCCCCTGTGCTCATCAAAAGATAATACACAAACACAATTAGCAAGCTTAAACCCAGGCCCTGACTGGCGCTGCGCAGGGTGCGAGCTCCCAATACCAGTCCTAATGCAGCAAAAACAAGTGCTGCTGCGGGCACGGCGATTTTTTGGTGCCAGCGCACTTTTAAAGCAGAAACCCGCTGACCACCAGACTCTAGCGCCTGAATATATTGACCCAGCTCGGTCAGATTCATTTCTAAAGGCTGGCGGGCTTCACTGATCAGAGTCTGCAAAGTAGCGGGCAAAGACAGCTCATAGCTTGCAAATTTAGCTCGTAAAATCTGCTCACGCTCACCGAGTTCTAAAATACTGCCTTGTTCAAAACGCCATTGTCCGGCACGAAAGGTGGCTGTATTGGCCATCAAAACCGCTTTAAGCTGCTGCTCTTCAAAAGCCTGCACCACAACTCCCTGAAGCTGATGCCCGTCCGTTGCGCGAGCATAAACCAGATGACGCAGGCCTTCTGGGCCTAAATCACGAAACAGCAAATGCTCCTGACGGGGCAAAGCCAGCGGTTCACCGCTCTGGGCCTGATGCAAGGCTTGCCGCGCCAGCCAGGCAGATGGCGGCACCAGCGTCTCGTTTAAAGCAATCGCCAGCAGCGTCAGACTTAAAGCAGCAGCTAAAAAAGGAGCGCTAAAGCGCCAAAAGCTCATACCGGTGATTCTGAGCATCAACAGCTCTTGATCATTGGCCAGACGTGAAACCGCGAGCATGGTTGCGAGCAAAGACGCCATTGGCAGGGTGTAATAAAGCATTTCTGGCAGGCGCAGCAGCATAATCTGCAGAATTAACACCAGCGGATAATGAAAGCGCGCGCTGTCTTCAATTAGACCAAATAAGACAAAGCCTGTGGTCATGAGACAGCCCAGGGCCGTCAGGGCAAATAATAAAGGCCCCAGCCATTCGCGCAGCAGATACCGATCGATGATATTCATGGGTCTAAAAACCAGATAAAGGTTTAGGGACACCCTGCGGGCATCTGCCTGAAGTCCGCTTAAGCGGACTGTTAAGCAGCCCTTGTTGCTGGTTTAGCTGACGGATGCCGACTAAACAGACGACACGAACCATCCCTAAACCAACTCGGCGCAGCCGGCCCCTCAACAGACGAGCCTGGCTCGTCCCTAAACCCATACTTAAAATTTTGAACCTGCTGACTAAATTAAGTTTTGAGCAACCAGGCTTTCAGCAATCTGAATGGCGTTAAGGGCAGCCCCTTTGCGCAGATTGTCTGCCACCACCCAGATATTCAGACCGCAGGGATGAGAAACATCGCGGCGGATGCGGCCCACATACACTGGATCTGTGCCTGAGATTTCTTGAGGATAAGGGAAGTAACGCAGCTGGGGATCATCACGAAGAACCAGCCCTGGCGCACCCGCTAAAACTTCACGGGCTTGCTCAGCGGTGACGGGCTGAGCAAATTCAATATTGACGGACTCCGAATGACCGTTCGCCACAGGTACGCGGATGCAGGTTGCACAGGTTGGTATCTCTGCTTCCATAATTTTGCGCACTTCATGGGTCATTTTCATTTCTTCGTCGGTGTAGCCATTTTCTAAAAAGCTGCCAATAAACGGAATCACGTTAAAGGCAATTGGTAAAGGCAAAACCTGGGGCTGGGCCTGCTGGCCACTTAAAGCCTGTTCGGTCTGCATATACAGCTCTTCAACGGCTTTATTACCGGCACCAGAGACAGCCTGATACGTTGAGACCACTAAACGCTTAATCGTAAAAGCATCATGTAAGGGTTTTAATGCCACAACCAGTTGGGCCGTTGAACAATTCGGATTGGCAATCAGGCCTTGATGATTTTTGAGGGCATGGGCATTCACTTCAGGCACCACCAGCGGCACGTTGTCCTGCATTCTAAATGCACTGGTATTGTCGATGACAACACAGCCCGCTTTAACAGCATCAGGCACCAGATCGCGACTAATGCTGCCACCCGCTGAAGCAAAGAGAATATCAATGCCTTTAAAGCTTTCAGCGTTAGCCTGTTGAACCGTAACGCTCTGATCCCCAAAGGTCTGAACCGTTCCGGCAGAACGGGCTGAGGCCAAGGGGATCAGTTTTTCAACCGGGAAGTTACGAGCCTGAAGGGTATTAATAATTTCACGGCCAACTAAGCCGGTTGCGCCAAGAATGCCAACTACATATTTTTTCATCGCGAATGCCTAATTCCTTTGGATGAGCTTTCCTATGGCTTAATTGTAGCAGGGCTATTACGTCTGAGCTGTAGACTATCAGCTCAGAGCAATCAGCGATTAAAAAAATTCACAGCCTTCAAAACAATCACGACCCAAAGCAACCTAGAGGTCTAAAATCTCTCTGGCGCCTTGCTCAAATAACTGCTCAGCCAGAGCCTGGCCCAAGGCTTCGGGCTCATCAGCACTGCCGACCAGATGAGCATGTAGCTGACGGGTACCGTCTACGCTGGCCACAAAGCCGTATAGATCCAGGAGCCCCGGTTGATCAGGGCTTAGCAGGGCATGACCGGCAATCGGCTTTTCACAGCCGCCACCTAAATGGCGCAGCATGGCGCGTTCAGCACGGCAGCAAATGCTAGTGGGCTCATGATGAATACTTGCCAGCAATTCACGCGTTGCGGTATCGTCACTGCGAATTTCAACAGCAATAGCCCCCTGACCGACAGCGGGCAGCATCAGTGAAGGCGGAAAAATTGTCGCAATCCGCTCGTTCATGCCCAGACGCTCAAGCGCAGCCCGCGCCATCACAATCGCATCATAGTCATGACGGTCAAGTTTGCCCAGACGAGTCTGAATATTGCCGCGCAGATCGCTAAATTTAAGATCTGGGCGCAGATGCTGAAGCTGAGTTTTACGACGCAGTGAGCCTGTGCCAATACACGCACCCTGGGGTAAATCTTCTAAAGGGCGACCATCGCGCGTCACTAAGACATCATGGGGCGCATGGCGCTCTAAAATAGCGCCTAAAGTCATGCCTTCAGGCAGAGTTGTCGGCAGATCTTTTAAGCTATGGACAGCCAGATCAATCTCGCCGCTGTTAAGCGCCACTTCAAGTTCTTTGGTAAACAGGCCTTTATCGCCAATTTCAGCTAAGGGCAGATCTAAAATTTTATCGCCCTGGGTTTTAATCAGCTTCACTTCAGCTTCAAGCGCTGGATGATGCTGATGTAAAGCATGCAAAACCTGTTCTGTCTGCCAGCGGGCAAGCGGGCTGCCCCTGGTCCCAAGTACCAGTCGGCTCATGAGTGATGGGCCGCCGAATGATGGGCTGGAGTTCTAGTCGGCGGAGTCAGATGTACATAGCGATCAATCCCGTCACTGGCATCCAGGCTAAACAGTTTACTGAGAGTCTGATCATACAGACGCTGCTCAGCAGGGGCAGCATGTTTCAGCTGAACAACTGGGTAATGCAGAATTTTCTGGGTAACGGCTTTAGTAATCCGCTCGACAATTTCTTCAGTCAGGGATTCGTTTTCAGGGCCGAGCTGGTCACGATACTTTTGCAGACCGCGCGTGATCTCACGCTGGCGAATTTCTTCAAACATTTCATAAAGCGAGCGAATCGTCGGCACCAGTTCACGGCTATGAAACCACTCTAAAAAGCGCGTCGCTTCTTCAGCGATAATTGTCTGAGCCTGTTCAACATGACGGGCACGCTGCTCAATCGAAGTCTGAATCACTCTTTCCAGACTGTCGACATCATAAAGCGTCACGGTTTCAAGCTCAGCGGTTTCCGGCGCAATATTCCGCGGCACCGCCAGATCAACCAGCAGTAGGGGGCTCAACGGGCAACGCTCAGCTAACTGCTCGCGGGTGATTAGATGTTCAGTTGCTGATGTACAGGCCACAACCGCATCCACTTCTTCTAATAAACCTGCAATCTGACTCAGTGAAGCAATCTCAGCGCTGCCAGGATATTCAGCAGCGAGCTCACGCGCTTTATCAGCAGAACGATTAGCAAAGATCAGGCGCAAAGAGGTTTTATTCAGATTGCGCGTCAGCACGGTCGCCATCTGGCCCGCGCCCAGCACCAGCACACGCGCCGAAGGCGC
>CAJYHH010000785.1 GCA_913773825.1 Candidatus Sericytochromatia bacterium
GAAGGTTTAGAAGAGCCTTATACCATTCTGATGCCTGAAATTGAGCTGCGGGGCTGGCGCGCCACGTTTTATATCTACACCTTACAGCCCACGCTTGAAAAAACCTGGGATAAAGTCGTCCTGGCTCAGCAGCGCGGCCATGAAGTCAGCAACCACACGCATAATCACCCCAACATGACTAAACTCACCCCTGAGCAGATTCATTTTGAGCTCAGAACCGGCAATGAAGAACTTCACAAACATCTTGGCGTTAAAGTGCCGCTGCAAAGCTTTGCTTACCCTTATGAAGCCACTAACCCTGAAGTCTCTAAAATTACCTTGCAGTATCATCGCTATGCCCGTGCAGGGGATCATGGTGCGCCCACTCCACCGTATCCCATTAATGACGCCCATAAGCCGGATTTTGGAGCACTTAAAGCCAAAGCTCCGACTCGCACAGTAACCCTCAGTGACTGGAATAAGTGGATTGATGCCACGGTTGCTCAAAAAGGCTGGTTTATCGAAGAGCTACATGGCGTTGAAGACATTGGCCAAAGCGGTGGCTGGGAACCCAGAACGATTGAAGACTTCCGCAAACATTTTGACCATATCGAAAGTTTTGGCGGCAAAGTCTGGGTTGCACCCGTCCAAAACGTCGGTAACTATATCGAAGAACGCGAAACCGCCAAAATGACCGTCAATAAATCAAGCGCTCAAGGCCTAGAGTTTACGCTGGCTGACGCTTTTGACAACCCTGCATTAACTGAACCACTAACCATTTTGGTTAAACTCCCAGCAGGCTGGCAGGGTGGCGTCAATGCTCAACAAAACAATCAACGATTAGAAGTCCGGCCTGCTGGATCAGGGGCAGTGAGGGTTTCAGCCCTACCCGATCCTGCTCATCCAGTTTGTTTGTTGCCGCAATAGCCCAATTGACCAGATAGCGAACATCGAAGCGTTAACTCTGCCGCATCTTTCGACAGGCTCAAAATGACAGATTTTCATGCAAAGATTGCTCGCTATCTGGAATTAATTCGACCACATCCATTCGACGCGCTACAAACTGCGTTCTACGCTTGTTTATGCCCTTTGGGTGCTCAGGACGAGCGGATGTTTAGCTGGAGAAGTTGACAACAGGCTACAACTGTTTGAGGGCTTCGTTAACGGGGACAACCATCAGTTTTTTGCGCTGAAGATAGTCTAGAATCTGGGTGTACTGGGTTAGGGGGGTAACATAAGCATCTGCGGCTTTGCCAGGCTGAATGTCGTGAAAAAGCAGAATCAACCAGGTGGAAGTGCGCTCAGCGTCTTCAATCCAGGCAAACAGCTCTGAAGTGGTGGTACTGGAGGTTACGGGCATAATCCGCAAACGATAGGGATCAGCGGTTTTATCATTGAGCCCAACCAGACTGGTACGGGCATAAGCATGAATCGTTTTGGTTTCAGCTTCTACTTTGTCTGAAAAATCGCCAAAGGGGTAAGCCACACCAGCAGGAGCCTGGCCTAAAGACTTAAGGTATTCATAGCCACTGCGCAATTCAGCACGAGCCTCAATGTCCTGCAGTTGAGACAAATAAGGATGAGTATGAGCGTGTGATCCAATTTCATGGCCTTTGCTAATCAGCTGCTGAATTTTATTGGCATCTGCATAAGGCGCTTTACCTTCGCGGGCATAACGGCTGGTGACATAGAAGCTGCCTTTCCAGCCGCGTTTTTCAAGCTCACTGGCGCCCAGATCAACAGCTGAGGTGTAAATATCATCAAAGGTCACGCTAACCATCGCTTTAGCAAAAGGTTTGGGTTCGACTTTGACCAGCTCATGGTGGTCCGTATGCAGGTAGCCTTTGCGGTCGAGCACATGCATAATCGACGTTTCGCAATCCTGAAAACCTGAGTTATAAAATCTAAAACTGGCGGGACTCCAGTCTGAACTGGCATGGCTTTGCCAGACCACACGGTAGACCCGTTGGCCAGCAGCTGTGCGGCAGGCCCAGATCAAACGATTACGACCATCAGCCCGATACTGCTCACTGTACTCATACCAGGCGTCTTTTTCGAGTTTTTGCGGTTTAGAAATCCACTTGGCATCCCCATCACTATGAGAATCTGTCTCAATGGAAAGATAGCGATTGCCCGAATAACTGCCGGTACTTTCCCAGCTGAGTGTTGTGGTCTGAGTTCCCCAGTAGTCCGGTGTCCAGCCTTCGGGATACTCAGAAGAGCCCGCTAGTTCAGCCCCTGCATTGGCAATCAGGTTTGGACCTTTTGTCTGCGGCAAAGCCCGAGGACTGGGACTGGCAGAACTAACAGGTAATGGGGTCGATGATGCTGAAGGAGTGGGAGATTCCGATGGGGAGGCAGAAGATGTGGGAGGTATGGGAGGTGAAGCGGCAGGAACGGTACAGGCACTCAGCAACAAACAGACAAGCAAAGCAGATCTGAGCATAACAAAGACAAGCCTTTCACAGAACGGATGATAAGAAAGATTATAACGTTTAAACTGACTTTAAACAGTCATAAGCTTGCTTAAAATTGCTTCAATTGGATCGCCAGCCAAATTCTATTGCTCTGATACACGCCCGTTTAAAGTAATTTATTGGTTTTTTTACTGTGAGCTATGTGCCCTTAGGGTATGCTAAAACAAGTTCAGCATGACGACATCATTCTCATCAAGAGTGTGTGGATCGCAACTCAGTCAGGGAGTTAGTTGACCTGCAAAGCGGCATAGACCCGCTTACAGACGCAGCTGCGCAGGCCTTTAAGTCTCCAGCTGCCATTAACTTGTTGCAGGACTAAAAAATGCAGCTCTGAACGACCGTTGGGCTGACCAATGACCATGATACGGGTATGAGCGGGAGTAAAGCCCTGCATGTTTAGCTCACGATAGACGCCACGCGCCAGCTGCTGGATTTGATCAAAAGACATATCAGCATTCAGAATTTGATAAGCCCGAACATCATCGGGAAAAGCCTCTTGAAAAAACAGCTTGGTTTCGGCTCGTGAACTCGCGGCGCCTTCAAGCCAAAAAGGCTGAACTGTGAGCTTAAGGAGTGCATCAACATCGCTGCGATTAAGCGCTGAGACATAGTTAGTCCCAATTTGGGTCAGAGTCTGTTCAGTCGGGACAGGTGAAGCTCCCACTAAAAAAGGAACCAGTAACAAAAGCAGCATCAAGCGTTTCAGCATCTGTCATTTCTCCACTTAGCTTTTCACAGCCAGTCTAGCTTAAGGCCCCTGTGCTCATCAAGTTCTCCGAATGTTTCTTTGATTCTGAATCAGTCCCTGCACGACTTTAGCGCAAGCTAAGCTCAATCAAAGGCTATAATCGATTATCCACACTTCAACTCTTGTGTGAACTCTTGTGTGCTCATGGAGGATTTATGACTCGGATTCAATCATCGAACCCCACCACTCAGACCCGCCCCACAACTCAAGCTCCCGCCCCCACCCAAGCGACACCTGCCCCAGCTCAGGCAGCAGAACCTACTCCCCTTACCCAATCCGCTGCTGAACCGCGTGAAAGTGTCAATGTTCGCTCGTTACAGGGTCATGCCGCCCCAGTGGTTGAAATCAACTTTGAAGTCAACGGCGCCAAAAGCACCAAAGCCCCCAAAAAATCAGCTGGTGTTCAAAGTGGTCAAGGCGGCGAGACCCAAACGGTCAAAGTCAGCGCTTATGGCCCTGGACTCTACGGCAATAAAACTGCTGACGGCACCCGTTTAACGCCTAATACAGTTGGCGTTGCGCACAAAAAACTGCCTTTAGGCACTAAAGTTGAAATCACGGTCAATGGCCGCACGGTTCCGGCAACCGTGATCGACCGTGGCCCCTATGTCGGGGATCGCAAATTTGACTTGACCAATGGCCTGATTAAACAGCTTGGCTTTAAAAACT
>CAJYHH010000786.1 GCA_913773825.1 Candidatus Sericytochromatia bacterium
GATTCAGGCGGTTAAAAAAGCGCTGATAAACATCAAAACTCAACGCATCGTTGTAAGAAAACCACAGCAGCGGGAAGGTGTCGTATGAGACAACAAAAAGCTCGTCAGCGTGGCCTGCACTGTGCTCCCGATAATAACCGCCTTCAAGCAGTTCAGGGTGGTGATTGAGATAGGGCAAAACGCTGTTTAAATAAAGTGCCCTGAGCTCATCGAGCAGGTTTTTATCAAAACAAAATGTAAACGCATTAAGGCCTGTGGCCAGCTGCTTGAACCGATTTTGTTCAGACATGTGTTCTACTTTGCTCAGGGCAAATCTTTACAGGGGCACTCTTCAAGAGCTAGGCGTCTTTACCGTTGTATTTCATCGCATCAACCTTTTCCCAGACGTTATCATCCAGGCAGCGTATATTGACGGCATGCATATTAGAACCATCGGGCCCTGTGCCAAAAGCAAATGACTCAACCCCGCAGTTTTTGCAGAATGGATGGTTAATGACGTGTTTATTAAACTGGTAAGTTGAAAGCTGGTCTTCGCCTTGAAGCAATTTAAAATTGTCTGATGGCACAAATTTGAGCATAAAGCCTTTCATACCGCAATGTGAGCAGTTGCAAGCAATGACCTGTGTCAGATCACTTTCTACTTCATAACGTACGGCTTTGCAGTGGCAGCCACCCTGATAAGTTGTCATCTAATGCCTCCAACGATTTTGCGATAGTTAGATAATCGTTTAATGTCATATATCATCTTCATGCTTCGACAATTTCTGTCATGCTGTAGGGGTTACCAGCTCCCGCAGGGATTGTCGAAGCATGTGGTTTACAATCTGCGTTAGTTATAAGGGTCTTGCTGATAGTGCATATTGACGCCAAGTGTGGCTTCACCTTCAGGCGAAACATTAAACATTTTGATGCTGAGTTCAGCGTCTTTTTGCTGACCTAAATCCAGCTCAATTCGCCAGCCCCAGTCTGGACCCCCAGGGACCGAAAAGCTGCCGTTAAGGGTAAACTGTTTATTTGCAGTGCGCTGGCCTTGGAGATTCATGACGCTGCTGTTCTGATGCCAGGAGTCCACCCAGGCCGCAGTCGCTTCGCCAGTCTCTTTGCTGCCAAGCAAAAGTAAGCCTTCATGGTTCTGTTGCTCGTAGTTCCAGGTATAGCGAAGTTCAATAAACTTGCCCATTGCAACCGGGTGAGCGCTGAGATGGCTCTGACAGCGATGATCGGGTTCATCTGGATTGCCGAGATGGAGTGACTTATTACCTGACCATTCGCCAGTTAGAGCTTCGATTAGAGCTTGCATAGATGACCTCACGGGATCTCATAAGATGAGCTGGCGATAGTTTGCTTTATCGCCAGCCCAGCATACAGGAGAAAACGTTTTTTATCAAGCTTCGAGAGCCGTCGTCTA
>CAJYHH010000787.1 GCA_913773825.1 Candidatus Sericytochromatia bacterium
GTGCGAAAATGCCCCACGTTCAGCGCCATCCAGCGAGAGCCCAAGGGATTTTTAGGATGTTTGGCCGGGTAATAACCATGACGACCGCTATAGGGTGGGTTTTCAAATTTAGACACCACTTTAAAACGACCTACCGGCGTACTGGCGCTGTAACGCGCCGTTGAGACCGGCCAGGTGGCCAGGGTTTGATCGGGTTTAGCAGCGCTGGCATCTGTGTCTTTAAGGTAAATGCGCTGAGATTTTTTGCTGATATACAGCCAGGCTTTGTCGCTCAGTTTAGGCAATGGGCTTGCCTGGGCAGATACGGGCTTTAGGGGCTGAATCGAAGGCAGAGCAGATGCCTGAGCGCTCACTTGCGCACTGGGCTGGCTAGCGGGTTGATTTGAAGCAACAGCCTGCTCACTTGCAGCTGTTGCTGGGCTGGGTGAGGCTGGGGCCTCAGCAGGCAGATGATCAGCAGACGTCAGGCCAGAAAGAGTCATGGCAGCTGTGAGGCTCAAAGCCAAAAATAAGGTATTGCGCTGCCAGCTTTTCATCGTCGATGCTCCTATGAATGTCTGGAGATATGGTAGCACGGAGAAGATGCCCTTCGGGCGTTTTGGGTGAAGAGTGTAAAGACGAAGCGGGAGTGGCTAATCAAAACTCACGTTTAGTCAAGGCAAATCCCGCATTGTGGCTCCGTTTACGGGGCCCTCCCAAAAGATGTGGTGGATTAAAAGACAAAAAAGACAGACGCTTTATCAATTAATCTGGGGTGTCGGGCTCGTGCGAGATAAAGACAATTTGCCAGGTATTGGCTGTTTTTTCGAGATAGAAGGTCAGGGGCAGACTGCGCTCTGAGCGGGTTGTAAAAGAACCGGCCAAACGGCCACTGGTAGAGCTGGTTTGGCGGCTGTTCCAGACATGGCTTGCGTAGGCGTCTAATTGTTTTTGCTTTAAAAAAAGCGGGAAGCTTTCTTTGCTGACTTCTTTGCGAAAGCCAGGGGCCGTCAGGGCATAGGCCTGATCAAGCTGTTGACTGGCGCTTAGCGCTAAAAAATCGTCAGCCACTTTAACCAGGGGGCTGGCACTGTTTATAAATAAGCTGACCAGAATCACCCCAAAAGCCAAGGTGATGATCAGAAAAGACCCCAGTATGAGCAGGCGTTTATTGATCGGTTGGCGAGTTGAGCGTGTAAAAGGCATCTTGACCGCCTCTGATTGTGGGTTTTAAAGGTTTTATTCTGATTATTTTGTATACGATAACAGCCCCCGCAGTGGCTGGGTAGCCATTGCGGGGGCTGTCGCTTGAGCACTGGAGCTTAAAAGCGATCTGCGTTCATGATTTTGTTCCAGGCCAGAACAAAGTCACGGACAAATTGCTCGCGGGCGTCGTCAGCGGCATAAGCTTCTGCAACCGCACGCAGCTCAGAGTTTGAACCAAATACCAGATCAACGGGTGTGGCGGTCCATTTGAGTTTGTTAGTGGCCC
>CAJYHH010000788.1 GCA_913773825.1 Candidatus Sericytochromatia bacterium
CCGCTATTTGCGCCCAGGTAAAGTGCTGACAACTGACACTTTTAAACCCTTCCAGAATCAAGCCCAAGAATCAGGTATTACGATTGTTGGCTTTGGCGCTACGAGATCAATCAGCAAATCGCTTGAACTCAGCGCCACAGTAGGGAAAGTCTCAACCAGCTCAGAAAAAATGCGCGCTGTCTATGTGCAAAATGGCGAAGTGCTGCGCGAAGACGTACATACCATGATCGCTGCGCGCTCCATGTGGTTTAAGGGTGAACTGAGCACATCACTGGCCCTTACTCAAGGTAATCGTTTTACTGAAGAAATAGGCAAAACCGAGCTTAAGGCTCAATATGTTGGCCTCGAGGCGTCATTCCAGATTGCTGACAGCAAAACCAGTCAGTCAGATCTCAGCGATCGCGTTGATCACGCCAATCATCTTTTAGGACGTGCCCAAAATAATCCTTTAGAAATCCCCCAGCGTTCAGATGGAACATGGGGTCATTCCTCGATGCAGATCAAAGCCAATATTACCCCTGAGGTGATTGAGCGCCTGAGCGGGCTGGATCACAGCAAAGGAGACGTCAAATTCCAAATTGAGTTTATGGAAAACAACTATGGCATTCCCGCCAGCGATGTCCGTAAACTGATTGATGATCTCAAATCTCTGTCTGTGGGCCCTGATCAAGATGTTGTCAGACGGGAACAAGGACTGAGAATTGCAGGCTTTTTAGCCAGTGGCTATACCTCAGTTGTTAACGATCAAGAGCTGAAGCGGATTGCCGTACTGGATCGGATCTTAGGCGGCGGTGTGGCAGAACTGGGTGTTTCCAGCAATATTCATACCCAAAATATTGATAAATTAGCCGTTGACGGCTTCCTGAGCGACAGCCTGGGTGAAATCACCCGCACAATCAGTCCCAGTGGGCATGACTTGCATGATCTGGGCTCACGTCTGACAGGTGATGACTGGAAGCGCTTTAACGTTGCCGCTCAAAAGCTTAATTCACTTGAGCAGATTCGTCAGGACATCAGCAACGATACTTTATTAGATCCCGAAGAACAGACTCGTTTGCTTAAAAACGTCGATGAAAAATTAAGTCGTCTTGGCGTTGTGATGGGCAATCTGCTTGAAACTGAATCCGGGCGCTCTAAAATACTGAAAGGCATGCTGGAAGCGGGATCTGTGCTGCCCAAGGCAATTTATACCTCGCCAGAAGAAATGTACGATGACCCCATGATGAAAGGCATGCTGCTGGATCAGGTCATTGGCAACGCCTTTTTACATGATGCCAGCCCCAAAGAGCTTTCAGATCTGATTAGCCTCATCAGTAAAAACGGCACAGGCAACAGCGGCATTGATCAAGTGTTTAAAATTCTCAATAAAGCTGAAAGCCCAGAAATCAAAAAAGAGATTCTTGACGGGATTGAGCCTAAAGCGGTAGCAGATCTGTTCCCGCGCATGAACCGTGAACAACAGTCTGAGTTTCTGATTACCTTGCAGCAAAGCACAATGGTCGACAAACAGCGCATGAGCGACATCATGGACAAAATTGAAAAGTCCCGTGAAAAGTCTGACGAACAGTTTGATAAGCTCCTCGAAAACTTTGGCAAACTCGACAAAGAAATGACCAAACTGGAAGGGGATCTGCCAAAAGACAAACATCTGATGGATCACTTTAAGCAGGGCCATAAAGAAGTTGAGCGTCCGCTGCAGAAGCTTCAGGATAAAATCCATGCTAACCGCGATCTGCTTGGCCAGGTGGGACATGATAATCTGATTGGCAAAACCCAGGACTTAGAAGGACGCTTGGTTCAGTTCTTTAATCAGATGGAAATTCTGACACCTGATCAACGCCAGAACCTGTTCCAGCAATTACTCAAACAGGACTCAATTGGCAGAACCAGTCATGCCCTCTTAAATCACCTGATCGCAGGTAGCCAGAGTGAAGATGAGTTAGCCAAATTTGGACTTAAAGTACAGAATCGACTGCTTGAAAACGAAAAAGCGACTAAGCTGCCGCATCGCGTCTCAAGCATTAAAGAAACACGGATTGCCCTTCAGGAATCCCTGTTAAGCATTCATGTACGAGGCAATTAAGCAATCTGTTCGGTCTGTTCTAATATCTAAACTAAACAAGCAGACATAACAAAGCGGCCCGCATGATGCGGGCCGCAATCTTTAACTTCTAGACCTAACTAGCTCAGTAAGCTAAAATCAGCCGAAATTAATGACCAGCAGGGCTGGGAGTGGCGGAAGCGTCTGCAGCAGGGCTTTCCGTCGTGGTGGTGGTCTCAGTCGTGGTGCTGGTAGTACCCTGACCATCAGTGATGGTCGTGGTGCTTTCTGTTTCGGTGGTTTCGCTGCTGGGGCAAGCAGTCAGGCTGGCCAGCATAGCGAGGCCCAGTACGAGTTTGAGAGAAGTCTTAATCATAAGTTCAGTGTTGCTCCATTCAATATTGTAGGCACAAGTCAGCATAGCGAATGAATGCAAAACAGAAAAGTATTCTCGACACTTCTCTAAACAAAACTCAATGTTTTAGCGCAAAAAATTTCAAGATCGTGAACCTGACGAAATTTTGTTTCAGTCAGAGCTGTCAGTCAGAGTTCTCAGTCAGATCGATTCAAATTAGAACAACACAAGCAGATCAGAGAAAGCCGCCGCTGACAAAACCTTCTGATTGAACGTCCTGTTCATCAAGCTTCATCACACCATGGCCCGTCCAGATCATCACATCAGCATCATCTAAAAAACGATCCCACTCAGCTGGATAATCTGCTTTAAACAACTGATCCAGTTCGTTTTTTAAAGGGCGCATTTCTTCAATCGGCACACGGGTCGGAATCCAATCAAACTGAATGCCGGCAAAATCAAACAGTGACTGCACACTTTGGCGCCCTTGCAGACGCAGTAGCGGCCAACTGCCGCTTTCGTGCAGGCTATTTGTAAATTGATTGCCCATCAGCTGAGCCATGGTGGGCAAAGAGCAGGTATTAAACTGCACGCAGAGCCACTCAGTAGTTGAACGGGCATAATTCTGCAGCAGCAACATCTCTTTTTGTGGATCTCGCAAGCGCGGTAAAGCCTGATAAAGCACAATCGCATCAAAGGTTTTATTTAATGACTGAAGCTGAGCCAAATCCAGGCGACCAAGCGGGATATCGCTAAGCGTGACTTTCCAGGGTAAAGTAATCCGATTAAAATCCCGGTAATGGCGGAGTTTAGCAAACGGATTAATTTCTAAAACCGTTTTAACCCGAGCTGGCAAAGTCCGACGCAAATATTCATATAGAACTAAATAAGCGTTTTCATCAACTTGGGCATCGTACAGTCGCGCAAGATGGACGGTGCGGGATGTATCAGCCAAAGTCCGAAACAAGTGCTCAGAGCGCAGATCAGGAAACAAGCCAGGAGCATAATTCAGCAAATAAGCGCCCATATGACGGCGTAAAAAGAAATACAGCTGGGCAATCTGGGTTTCTGTGACTCCCTGCTCGGTATAAAACAAACGCAGCTGAACCCGAAATGTATAGTGACGCATCAGCTCAAAAAATTGCTTAAAATCACTAAAATTTGGGTTATTTAACGACAAATCCACAATCAGCTCGCGAAAATTAAGCGCCGCTAAAATATCACAATGAGCTTCAGTCAGCGTATCAGGCTGAATATAACAGCTAAATTCCAGCCGAGTAGGCAGTTTTTCACGCTCAAAATGAACCTGCAGAGATTTAAGAAAGGTCTCGTCAGTTGGAAAAGGCTGATTACTAAAACGCACTTGAGCTGTCTGGGTCAGACTATCAGACAACTGGCGAGCCAGGGCTTCAGGTCCCTGGCATAAAACTTCTGCACCCTGCAAAGGGTCAAGATAGGCAATAGTGGGCTGCTGGCTCATCTGGCTTATACACGTGTCCCCAGGCTGATTCTGGACTAGAAAACTAGGCTAGCAATCTGGACAGATTGAGCGTGAATTATACCACACGGGAAGAAGCAGCCATTTGACGCAGACCAAAGTCATCAATGATGCCTTTAATTTTGCGTGAGTAACCCGGATCAGTCGCGTAAATGCCGTGAATATTGTCGACAAAGCGCATTGGATTGCGGTCTTTGGCAAATTGATCAACGGCTTTATCATAATAGCCATTATGAAAAAGCTTACCGTGAGATTTAACCGCTTCGTAGAAATTATTGTATTTGGCAAAACCGTCTTTAATGCTCACCCAGCGCCCATTAAGAAACTCTTTGGTATCTACAGTGGTTTTACCAGCTGGGCCAGAGCCCTTGATGCCAAAGATATTAAAGCCGCCAATCGGAGAACGTGCCCAACCAGACTCAAGCGCAGCCTGAGCAAGCGTGACTTCAGCCGGAACGCCAAACTGCCGTTCAGATTCAAGGGCAGCAGGTAACAAAGCGGCAAAGAAGGCTTGTTTATCTTTTTGGCCCAGCTCTTTAAGTTGAGCTGGACTCATCTGTTTAAGCCGTTCAGTTGAACTGCGCTGACGCAAATCCGCTAAGCCCAGTGCCGGAGCTGAAGCGCCGACATTGCGATTCGTAAACAGACTCAGTGGATTAGAGAGGGCGCCATTAGGAGCAGGCGAAAAACGCTGGAGCTGATCAGGTTTAAGCAGGGCAGAGACCCGGCTAAAACCCTGAAGCGTCGCTTGTGAAGGCCCAGAGGGAACCGGCAACTGCATGGACAAACTCGGCAAAGCGTTAACCGAGCCGGCCTGGGGCCGCAGGGGAGGCAGCGACATGGCAGGCTGAGGCCCCCGCAACTGCATCAACTGCTGCGGAGAAAGTAAAGATGAAACGGAGGCAGGCTGGTTCATAAGTTTACTATCGGGTATTTTAGCGGGCTAGTGACGTAAAAATCAAATTAAATTTTAGTTATGATATCAGAGCTAGCTTATGAACCTAGCGCTTTTAAGGCTTTAACCTAGCTAGATTCACTGACTTAGCTCTCAATGGGGTTCAAACTGCTATAGAATACTGTGTCTATTCAATTCTCGAAAGGAATTCCCCCATGAATAAATCCGTTCGTGTGGCCGTAACCGGCGCTGCCGGCCAGATCGGCTATGCCTTGTTGTTTCGTCTGGCTTCCGGTGAAGTCTTTGGCCATGATACAGAAGTCCATCTTCAACTGCTTGAGTTGACTCAGGCCCTGCCGGCCCTGGATGGCGTGCGTATGGAACTCGAAGACTGCGCATTCCCCAACCTGGCATCAATCACCTGTACTGATCAGCTTGACGTTGCCTTTAAAGACGTTGATTGGGCTTTGTTAGTGGGCTCTGTTCCCCGTAAAGCCGGTATGGAGCGTAAAGATCTGCTGACGATTAACGGTGGCATCTTTACCAAACAGGGCCAGGCTCTGGATGCCAATGCCGCTCCTGACTGTAAAGTTTTAGTGGTCGGCAATCCCTGCAATACCAACGCATATATCGCCAAAAGCGTCTGCAAACGCCTGCCCGCTAAAAACTTCTTTGCTATGACCATGCTCGACCAGAATCGCGCTGTCACCCAGCTGGCTCAGAAAGCTGGCAGCCACAGCAGCGAAGTTAAAAATCTGGCGATCTGGGGCAATCACTCTGCTACCCAGTACCCCAATTTTTATGATGCCACCATCAACGGCAAACCGGTGACTGAAGCGATCAGCGACAGTGACTGGCTGCAGGGTGAGTTTATCAGCATCGTTCAGCAACGCGGTGCCGCAATTATTAAAGCACGCGGCTTGTCTTCAGCAGCTTCTGCTGCCAATGCAGCCATCGACACGGTTAAAAACATCATCAAGCCGACGCCGGATGGTGAGTTTTTCTCAGTCGCAGTCAGCAGTGATGGCAGCTATGGCATTCCTGAAGGCCTGATGTTCAGCTTCCCGATCCGCAGCAACGGCCATGACTGGAGCATTGTTCAGGGCATGGAACTGAACGAGTTCTCTCAGCAGAAAGTCGACGCAACAAAACAGGAACTGCTCGAAGAGCAGGAAGCTGTTCAGGAACTTTTGGGCTAGTAGCTGACAGCTGGTGGCTTGTAGCCAGTAGCTGATGAAGCAAAAACAGAAAGACCGTCTGGAACGTGCTACGTTTGCAGGTGGTCTTTCTTTGTTTTATGGGAAACAAGCCACCAGCCTCTAATTGCCAGCATCATACTCGAGCCCAGAACATCTAAAGCGACATCTGCGGGTGAGCCTGTGCGGTCAGGCAATAAACTCTGATGCCATTCATCCCAACTCGCTAAAGCCAGACAGATCCCAAACACATATAGATAGGCCCAGCGAGGCAAATATAGTCTCAACACGCGATCCCAGAGCAGGGCCAAGATTGCGTAAGCGCTGAAGTGCCCCAGTTTGCGCAGATAATGATGCAGGCCTTCAATAAATTCAGTGTCCTGAAGAACGCCCAAAATGTGCAGCAGTTTTTCCAGCAGCCCACCTGTACTGCCTGTCGACATGGAGCCCGAAGACGCTAAAATCAGCATTCCTGACCAAAGTAGAGCAGGCAACCAGCATAAAACAAAAATCTGTTTGGAAGTATGGGTGTTGGCTGACATGGCCTGAGCAGTATAAACTAAGTCCCATGAATCAAGGTCCAAATCCTTATTTTCCTGGCTGGTCACGGCTGCTTAAACGTCAACGCGGCCCTTTTGCCCAGACTCAGCCCAATGACATCGATCATGCTCATGTGCCGCCACGCGTAGGGCCAGATTTGCTCTCAGACAAAGGCCAGCCAAGCGCTGAAGATCGTGAAAAAACGGTCATTGTGACCGCTCATGGTTTTGCCGCCACACCTTTTGAAAATCATTTTTTACTCGACTGGCTCTTAAATCAGTCTGATCAGTATCTGGGCTCAAGGGTGATGTTAGGCGGACACGGTGAAAGCGTTGAGGCCTTTAGCCGCTCCCGTTGGCGTGACTGGCAGTCACCGTTAGAATTAGAACTGCGCAAACTGCATAAGTTGGGTTACCAAAATCAAGTTGTGTTTGCAACCTCAACAGGCGCTACCTTACTGCTTGAACTCCTGAGTCGCGTTCATTTTCCGGCAATAAAGAAACTGGTGCTGGTCGCTCCGATTATTGAGCCTTATGATCGCCTGATGCGTGCAGCCACAGTTGCCCGCCACAGCCAGCTTGTGCCGTCGATTGCCAATACCTTTGGCGAAGAATACATCGGCTGCTGGTATCGCGAACTCCCGCTTACAGCTATCGAACAACTCGATCGCCTGACCCGTAAGACCCGAAGTTTACTCAATCAAGGTCTGAAATTACCTTCTCAGCTTCAGATTCTGATTGTCCAAAGCCGCCGCGAAGTGGTGGTGGATCGTCGCAGCGCATTTAAAATTATCGACGGTCTGATCCAAAACCACGTTGAGCTGTTATTTTTAGACTCTCATTGGCATCTGCCGATTTTGCCTCGTGTTGATGAAGCTCGTGAAGAAGCCTTAAAAAACTGGGTCTATGGACGCATTTATGAGTTTATTGAACGTCAGGAACTTCCCCCCTCACGTTTTTAAGCCAGCTCATGGGCTGAACAGTTTACAGTGAAGCTTAGTCAGACAATTAAAGCTTGATTCAAGGAGAATTAAACACATGATGATGCCAACTTTTGTAACGGCTTTTGCAATCAGCCTCGGACTTGCAGGCTCTCCCACACTTGTCCATCCAGCCGCCCCAGCCGCTCCCACAAGCGATATCCAGCTTGCAGCGGCCAGCACTCCCCACTACGGCCTGGCGCTTAAAGTCTATCTCTATGGTGAATGTGAT
>CAJYHH010000789.1 GCA_913773825.1 Candidatus Sericytochromatia bacterium
CGCTAATGGCCGATCAGCAAGCTGTATTAGATCTTTACACAGGCGGAAAAAGAGCTGTACTGGCAGCCCCTGGCTCAGGTAAAACCACCTTAATTTCGCGCTTGATTGCTCACTGGATTCAGACTCAACAGCTACCTGCCAGATCTATTTTAGTCCTGACCTTTACTGAAAATGCAGCTCGTGAATTTGAGCAGCGTACACGCTTATTACTTGACCCTTTTGCTGAACTTCCTGTCTTTTCAACCATTCACGGTTTTTGTAATCGTCTGTTGCGCCAATTGCATTCTCATTATTCTGATCGACAGGTTGCATCTGAAGAACGACGATATGCTTTGTTGGCTGAAGTGCTCGACAATCTGGGTCTTTGGCATGCTGATTTAGATTATGCGCGGGTTGCTGCAGATGCACTTATTCCTCGTTATCGACTAGCGACTTATCGACGTGAGCCTGCTGACGCAAATGACCTCGCGTTACTCACAGGTACTCCAAGTGAACATGCTGAATTACTGATACGCTTACCAGAACTTGTATTAGCCTACGAAAAGCGCCTGGCAATTGAGCAATTAATCGACTATGACATGATGATTTCAGAAACAGTGGGGCTACTTCAACAGAACCCACGCATGGTTGAACATCTTCGTCAGCGTTATCGTTTTGTGCTGGAAGACGAAGCTCAAGACTCTAATCCGCTACAAGCCGAATTACTGGAATTGATCGCAGGCCCAGAAGGAAAACTTCTTCGAGTAGGCGATCCCAACCAAAGCATCTATGGTTTTTCAGGGGCTGATTATCATTCTTTTAAAGCTTTTGCAGATCGATATGGCTCATTTCCGATGGGTCAGAGCAACCGTTCTTCAGAACAAATCATGGATCTCGCAAACGCCTTTCATCGCGCCCAAACTGAAGCCTTTCCTTCGGAAGTTGAGCTCAAAAAAGGCTTAATCAATCCTCCAGATGGCTGGATCTGGGTTAAGTCTTATGCCCATGTTCAGGCCGAAGTTGCAGATTTAACACAAGCTTGTCGTTCACTGCTTGATCAAAATCAAACAGTTGCAATTTTATGCCGCACCAATCTGGCCTGTCAGTGGATCAATCAGCAATTACAAGGCTCCCGCTTACCTTCCGTTTTACATCATGACCGAGTAGACCACTTTTTTCAGTCAGATATTGTTCAGCGGGTTCGACATGTTCTGGATTATCTCTTACAGCCTGATCAGTTTCATCTCTTGCAGCAATTACTCATTGAACTGGGTATTTCACGTCAAAGTTTAAAACTGTTACTGGATACTTCACGACCCGTTGCTCAGCTGCTTGAAGATCTGGCCAGTGGCATGTTATTTCACCCAGCTGTGCCCACAGCAGAATATCAACTGCTGATACAGCATGCTCAGACTCTGCTGTTTTTAATCAAACGGATGCATTATCCTGTTTCTCAGGTGCTGGAGTGGCTAGCTGAAAGTCTGGTTTCTGAAGTAGAAACCCGTTCAAGACTGCGTTTACTACATGCACTCTGGTTACAAACTCATCGCACTCCGATTCAAAGCGTTGAAGTCTTTAGAGCCTGGCTTGATGCTGCTGGAACGCGAAAAATCCGCCAGGCTTTAATTCCTGGCACAGCTCAGGATAGTTTAACTTCATCAGGTGTCATTCATGTGCTCACTGCCCATAAAGCCAAAGGTCTGGAATGGGATGGCGTAATGATGCCATTGTTTCAATATGGCAGTATGCGCAGTGGCCCCGATCGAGAGCTACGTATTCAACTCAGTGCTCTTCAGCAAGGGGAGCCCTTTCAAGCACTTAAAGATCGAATTACTCGCGAAGAAGAGCTTGAAACGATTCGACTGGTTTATGTGGGAATGACCCGTGCGCGTCGTTATCTAAGTTTGACAGCCTCACAAGAGGCCTGTCGGGCAGCAGGTGTTTATCAAGGAGAGATCACTCCTCTATTTCACTCCATTCAGCGGACCTACAAAGAGCTTAAACAAATTAAGCAGTAAAACTTATAACCTGTGCGTCCGTCTTCAGCCCCCTGTTTGGAAAACAAGCCTTAGCGTGTAAGATAAAAGCAATCGAGCTAGGAGGCTTACCCGTCATGACTGAAGCAAACAATGAAGCTGAATATCTACATAATAAGCACAATCCTCTGACAACAAATGAAATACGACAGCGCCTTCGCTGCCGCTATTGCCAGAAACTCAATACTGTTTTTAGTGAACCTGAAGCAAAAGATCCCAAAGAATTGAAAGAACGTAAATCACCCAAATGCCGACGCTGCCGTTTGCCTTTGAGTGAAAAACCTCACTATAAATGGTCTTACGTCAATCCCGATGCTTATATTCACCCTCTGGACCGTCAGGCATTACAAACCCTACGCGCCATTCCAGGCGTAGATATCATTCTGCGCAAATTGATTGGCCTGACACTTGAGCGAATGTATCGAGTTTTAAATAAGGCTGGAAGTGTGCGCGTCAGTCGTGAACAGTACGCTCATCTTGATTCAAAGCTAGAAATTGTCTGCCAAACTTTAAATTTGCCCAAACCAGAACTCTACGTTTCATTAACAAGTGATTTTGGTGGTTTGGCGATTAATGCTTTTACAACAGGCGCTGAACAGCCCTTTATTGTGCTTTATTCAGGTTTGGTTGAACGTCTGACTGACGAAGAACTGTTAGCTGTTCTAGCCCATGAGATGGGCCATATTCACTGCCAGCATCTACTCTATCGAACAGCAGCGATTACTCTCCTGCTGCTGCTAGATACAGCACTTGGAAAAACACCTGTTGGAGCCATTCTCAGAAGTGTGAGTATTCCGATTCAGATTGCACTGCTGCACTGGATGCATAAATCCGAACTTAGCTGCGATCGCACGGCTTTATTGGTTGTTCAAAACCCACGGGTCGTGATGTCCGCGTTGACGAAACTGGCTGGAGGCAATTTAAATGACGAGCTTAGCCTGGATGCATTTATTAATCAGGCTCGTGAATTTGATAAAGCCTTTGAAGAAGACTTCTTAAATAAATTTTGGACACTGGTTCTAGCAGCAAAGTCTAGCCATCCCTTTCCGGTCTGGAGAATCTCAGAAATCCTCAAATGGAGCGAAGAGCAGGGGCCAGAAAGTTATCTCCAACTTATCGCCAAAGAAGGTCGCATTGACGTGCCTGCAAAAGCCACGGTCTAAAATCACCCTCGATAACAGCTGGATGCTTAGCGTAACCAACGATATTGATTGCGCCGCATCCAGATCCCAGCGTCAACAGCCATAATGGCCAAAATTGGCAAGCCAAACAAAAACACCTGCTGATCGAGCAAATGCTGCAAAAGCGAATACCCTTTTAACATAAACACGCCATAGAAAAACGCATGAGGCAAAATCAGTAGCGCCAAGACCAACAGCAAAAAACGATAACGCCGGAAACGCAGCCAGGCAAAAACAATTAAAAATAACAAACCAAAGATTTCCAGCAAAAACATCATCAAAATTGGAAGTAAATTTTCCTGACTTGCAATTCCATGAATAAGTACACTCAGAATATTTTCACCCGAAGCAAGCATCAACAGGCTCCCGATCCCATCAAGAGCCAACATACAAAAGCCTAAAGCGCTTCCTGTCAGTAGCTCAGGTAAGCCATGGAAATCGAGAAAATATTCGCGAATGCCCAATTGCCGGTAATGGAGCGCTTTATCTCCTAAACGGATCACATCAAGCGAAGCAGGAAATCCCTGGAGGTCCGAAAATTCTAGATTTGCTACCCGTGATACATAAGCTGTGCTCTCAGGAAAATAAGAGCCATAAGCGCGATTGTTTTGAATTAAGCAAGGAAAAAATCCAGCTAACACCAGAATAAACGAGAGTAGCCCCGCCTTTAGACTTTGTGACCAGGTGCTGGTTGCTTGAGAACGCTTGGCTTGATAAAGCATATCCACGCCAAGCAAAAGTAAGGCTAAAGGAAAAAATGATAAATGCGTCCAGATCAGCAAGACCAACAAAAAGCCCCTCAAAACACCTCTTGCTCCAGCATGATGCAGAGTGCTAAAAACCAGCAGCAACAGAGTCAGACCTAAACACGCGCTGATTATATCCGGAGAACGTAAGCCGCTTTCTTGGACCAATAAAGGATTAACAGCTAGAATCAACATTACCAGCAAAGCTTGAGGACGACTGTTTAAAAGCAAACAGGCCAAACGATAAGACAGAGCCAGTAATAATAAACCGGTCAGCAAAGAGACATAAAACAGATGAAAGGGCGAAAAGCCAAAAACAAAGCCTGTCAGCTTAATTAAAAACGGATAAAGTGGCCCTTGTGGAAAAAGCGCTGCAAAGAAGCCTTTTGAGCTAAAGAGATCCATGACCAGGGCATGATTATAATATTGCATCGACTGGGGCAAACTCTCTAAAGGCACAGCCGCCTGAATGAGAATTTCCTGCCAGCGCAAGCTAACAGCGATTAAAAGAATCCCCCAGAAAAAGGGGGCTGACGGAAGAGGCTTTTTTTCTAGCCAAATATAAAGGGTTAGCAATACAAGACTGGCAATAACACCTGCTGGCATAACAAGCAGCACCCATTCAGGCTTGAGCAGCCAAGCAATATGACTCAGTAAACCCCCTGTAACGGCCAGCCCCAAAGAGCCAGCTAAAGAAATACTGAGCACAGTATTACAGAGCCAGGCAAGGATAACAGGAACAACCCAGAACAACATCAGCAGAGGCAGGGCAGGTAAACCTTCATCAACTGGACTATCAACAACAAAAACTTCTAATGAGCCAATGACTCGTTCAGAATCAGCTTTTTCATCCGAGTTATCAAGAATTAACTGAAACAGAGCTGCATCCTGCAGATACGGTGTAATTCGAATGCGCTGACTCACCTGAGAAGAAGTCTCAAATAAGACTTGTTCAGAAGCATTTTTTCTTTGTGGCAGTTTAAGCCGTAATGATTTAAGGTTCTTATAGCTAATCGGTTTTTGCTGCTGGTTTTTAAATACGGTTTGTTTGGCTAGTGTCGGTTTGAGATAGACTTCAGCCTGGGCAGGAACAGCAAACTGGTAAATGACTTTTTGGTTATCAGAGCTTAGACGCCGCCCGCCAATTCGTGCAAGCTCAGGACCAGGAGAACGAGATATTTGGCGAAAAAACGTCTCATGATAAGAGCTACCGCTATTGCTGATGTCGGTATTCCAAAAGCGGGCTAAATCCGCACCATGAAAAATCACCAGCAATACGGTCGAAAGCAAGAGGACAAAAGTGCTGTAAAGTCTGCTCACGCGGGGCTTGTCGTCTCTGTTTGACTTGTGCTTCTTTGCTTCATACTAGCACGGCCTAGACTGGCCATGACACAAAGGCCCGAGGCATCTTCCAGCCGCCGTTCTCACGTCGATAGGTCTGATCAAGATTTAAAGCCAGACGGCCTGAGGCTGCTGTATAGATTTCAAAGCGTTCAAGCGCACGTAAAGCTGGCCCTTGCTGTAAAGCCCCTTCATGGTCAAAGCGGCTATTATGACAGGGGCAGACAAATTGAGATTGTTCTGGCACCCAGTGAGGCGGGCAACCTAAATGGGTACAGACCGCACGTAAAGCAAAAAAACCTTTTGAACTTCGCACCAGCCAGGCTTGATAAAGAGGTAAGGGTGTAACACCCAAAGGGTAGTTTTCTGGCCGTTCAAGCTCAACAATCCGAGCAGAAGGCTGATAGTTTGGCACACGCAGCCAATGAATAAGCGCAAAGCCCAGACTGGCCCATCCACCCCAAAGCGCACAATGCACAAGAAAAGCCCGCCGCGACAGAGCTTTGTTATCTGGATTCATAGGCACGAAACGACTATACTACAACTCACGATTGATGAAGCTTTACTCGCACATTTATATACTTATGCAGGGCAGGTTGCCGAATGTACACAGCGTATCATACCCTGAAGCTAGAACTCAGCCAGCAAATCGCGCATGTTCAGTTTAAAGATCCACGCCAGGCGACACCAGAACTGTTGCAAGAGCTTGATAGTCTGTTTCAAGAGCTCGAGCTCGCATCAGAAGTCCGCAGTGTGGTCCTTTCAGCAGAAGGCGGGTATTTTCTCGGTGGCATGTCGCCAGCTAGCTTGCAAAAACTGGATCCAATCGGAGTTCAAGCTCTGCTTGAATATATTCAGCAAGTGCTCGCTCAAATCGAAAGCTGTAGCAAACCTGTTATTGCAGCAGTAAACGGTCTGGCATCTGGATTTGGCATGGAACTGGCTTTAGCCAGCCATGTACTCTTAGCAGCTGAGAGTGCTCGTTTTAGCCTACCCGAGCTAGGCTTAGGGTTTTTGCCGCTTGGTGGGGCCATTCCCCGTCTGGTCAGGGCCCTGGGTTCAAAACGAGCTTTAGAAATTGTTTTAGCCGGTTACCCGCTAACAGCCCGTGATGCCTATGAATGGGGGCTTGTAAATCATGTGTTTGCAGAAGACGAGTTAGCCGAAAAAGCCCATGAAATGGCGCGTCTATTTAATACCAACGCTCCCCTAGCTGTACGCCAGGCTTTAAAATCGGCACTTGGTGGTCAAGATTTACCGCTGAATCAAGCCCTGCTTCTTGATCTTCACGCTAATACCCTGTGCTGGACAACAGCTGATCTTCAAGAGGGTATTCAAGCAGCACTTGAACAGCGCCCCCCCATTTTTAGAGCTCGCTAAAAATAGAAAAGCTGTACTGATAGAGATAAAAAAGGATTAGATTCCCAGATGGGCGACTAAGGTCATCAGCAGACGAAAAACAATATCAATACAAAGAATAGCTACAATGGGTGAAAAATCAATCCCCATCCGTGTGCTGGGTAAAATGGCACGGAAAGGTTTCATAATCGGCTCCGTAGCGTTATAAATAAAACGCACAATCGGATGTCCTGGATCGATGTTGGGCAAAAACGACACGATACAGCGAGCCAGAATTAAAAACCAGATCAGGCGATGGAGCGCCATGAGAACAGTAGCAGCAAGAGTCATGCCTGTTTTTCGCTCTTTTGTCCAAGCTCGCGGGAACGGCGTGTGGCGGTTTCAACTGTTTTGAGTAAAGTGGCCCGGATTTTGTATTCTTCCATGACCTGAATGCCAGCAATCGTCGTTCCTCCCGGCGAAGTTACCATATCACGAAGCTGAGCGGGGTGTCCATTGGTTTCCTGCATCAGGCGGGCAGAGCCAGAAAGGGTCTGAAGCACCAATTGGCGGGCAGTTGCACGGGGTAAACCTTGCAGCACACCAGCCTCAATCATGGCATCCACAATCAGAAAGAAAAAGCCTGGCCCACTACCGCTTAAGCCTGTCACAGCATCCAGATATTTTTCAGGAAGAATCAGGGTTTCGCCCACAGCTTCAAAAATAGCGCGCGACTGCTGAAGCTGTTCCTCACTGACTTTTTCATTAGGGGCTAATACAGACATGCCACTGCGCACCAGACAGGGAGTATTTGTCATTACGCGAATAACCGCTGCAGTATCTGGCATAAAAGAAGCCAGACGTTCAAGCGTAACGCCAGCAACAATAGAAATTAAGACCACATCAGAATGCAGCGAAAACTGATTAAGGCGCTTAAGAATATCCGCCACATTATCAGGCTTAACAGCTAGTAGTAGAATTTGCGCCTGGCTTAAATCAGCTGGATCAGCTGTTGTGCGCACACCCGTATCAGCCGCAAGACGGGCTAATTTGCCGGGGTTATGATCCAGGACGCAGACTTCTGCAGGGGAAAAGAGTGATGTTTCTGTGACTGAACGAACCAGCACATCGCCCATTACACCACCGCCAATAATCCCAAGACGCAAAGGAAGAGTCATCAGCGAAACTTATTTAACGCGCCAGAAGAGATCCCGAGCATCGCGGTTAAGCCAGGGCTGCTCAGCACCAAGCGGATTAATCACCACATTGCTGGGAGAGAACAGGAAAATTCCTTCACCAATCTGCTTTTGATGACCATCCAGAGCATGTGTTGCACCAGAAACAAAGTCCAGCAAACGCTGTGCCTGTTCTGCATCAAGTTCTTTCATATTCATAATTACAGCGCGACGTTCACGCAGTGACTGCACCACATCAAGCGCATCATCAAAAGATTTGGGCTCGATGATCATAACTTCGCTCTGGGTCAGAGTTGAGTGAATACCAACTATCTGATTCAGGCCTGGGTTTGAGCGCTCGCGAAGAGGGCGCCGAGGAGCAGGACGCGAGATTTCTTCATCCATTACCAGTGTGGCGGTAGGGGAACTTTCAAGAGGCTCGAAACCCTCATCTTCCATCGGAATCCCGACGAACTGCTTAACTTTATTCCACCATTCTGAGCTCACTGTCATCATTCCTCTTTCTTGTTCTCGGTTGCCCCAGTATGCAGAGCGGGTGCAGGGGGCGCCTCTGGTTGCTTGCAGGGGGAGGGTTGAGCTATATCTTATCTATCTTAACACCCACGCAATTGACTGGCTGGGATATCGATCACCAAGGCCCAAGCGAATCAGACGCTGATCCGTAGGAGCTTTAATTTGCCGTTTTTGGCGGACGTAATTAAGCAAGATATCGCGAATCAACTGACCTGTTGGCTGAACTTGACTTGCACTTTCAAAGCTAATGCCCTCGTTGCCAGTGAATACATAATCTGGAGCTGAAGCACTGTATAAACGTTCAGGCTCAATCAGCTGACCGTTTACTCGAATATCTGTAACCTGATTATTTTTAAGACTGTAAACCAGACCCGAGAACTGAAGATTTTTGGAAACGCCTAAACGACTGGCGCTGGTCTCTACAACCTTACGAAGATCTTTACCTTTAATCGCAAAATTGGTGAGCGCATTATCAAAAGGCATAATTTCAAAGATTTCACCCACTGTGATGGGGCCTTTATTCAGACTGGTCCGAATCCCGCCTGTGTTAATAATGCCAACATCAACTTTTTGGCTTCCACGGATGATGTCAGCAACTAGGCTGCCCAAAGCAAAAGGTCCATTGTATTTGCCATCAGTCCCCATATCATCAAGTGATTCGCCAATCACTTCATTCATCTGAGCTTTGAGTTTATTACCATAACGATCCAGCATTTCGGCAACCGGATCAACATCAAAACGCTCATCAAGCAAAACAAGCTGGCTGTCATGTTTAACAATCTTGCGCTGCTTGTCTAATGTCAGATCAATCCGACCCACATAAGCGCCCATATAATAAGCATGCTGCAGCAGCGTACCGCGAAGACCGTTCTGATTCTGATTGGGCAATACTTTCGCTTTTTCCATCAGTGTATGAGAATGTCCACCAATAATCACGTCAACACCAGGGACTTGTTTGGGGAACTCTTCATCAATCCAGATCCCCATATGATGCAGACTGATAATTAAATCAGCCTGGGCGCGTAGTTTAGGCACCAGTTGATTAGCAACCTGAACAGGATCCAGTAGTTTTAAACCTTGTTTATTTGCAGTCGCAACAGCTTGCCAGGCATGATCACTCATCAAACCCATCACTGCAATTTTAATTCCATCAACTTCAAACAAATGATAAGGCTTAAAAATCAGTTCACCGGTTCTGGCATCCACAATATTGGCATTGAGCACAGGAAAGGGCGCTGGAGCCGTTTGTTTTTTAAGATTAGCAAGACCATTGTCTAAATCATGGTTGCCAACTGTCATGGCGTGATACCCCATCAGGCCCATCGCCTGAATATCGGGCTCACCCAGGTAAAAATTATAATAAGGCGTACCTTGAAAAACATCTCCGGCATCCAGAATTAATGTCTGGGGATTTAAACGCCGTACCTGATCAAAATAATGCTGACGTCG
This sequence comes from Candidatus Sericytochromatia bacterium, assembly GCA_913773825.1. GTDB lineage: Bacteria > Cyanobacteriota > Sericytochromatia > UBA7694 > UBA7694 > CAJYHH01. The sequence continues at coordinate 9,780 of CAJYHH010000789.1, forward strand.
AACAATGCCACCCACACGTTTTTTCAGTTCAACGTGTTCATAGGGTTCAAGGCGATTATGGGTATCATTAGTAAAGAGCAGGGTTAAAGTCTCGTCAGCGTAAACGGCACCCTGCAGCACCACGTTTAGCAGCAAGACAAGCCAAAAAGTGGATAAAAAGCGGTTTTTCAAGCGCGGCCTCCTTGCTGCGAGCTGAATTTGATCAGATCTCTGATCGGAAAGAATAATCAGAGGGGGATTTGAGTGTTAGCCTTTTTGAATGACTGTTAGCTATTTAAACACACTCTGATCAAGAGGGCAAAGCACTGAAGTGCCGTAAACACGCTTCAATGTAGTCTTTCATCTCCGCTCGAAAGCCTCGTCCACTACTGAGTTTTTGTCGTAACTCAGTCACAAAGTTTTCTGTAACAGGAGTGTGGTGCTTCAGCATCAGCTGCAAAATCTCAATTTGCGCAGGTTCGTCTTCGACTAAAAAGAAGTGTTGGCGCAGAGTTTCTAAAGAAGCTTTAGGGTTAAGTTGATACAGCGCACGATAAAGATAAGCGGGAGCTTGCTCGTGTTGAACAGAAGCCAATTGGCGTAAAATAGCTGGCTGTAAGACATCTGCCTGAGGTGAAAGCTCTGCGGCGATTGCCAGTTTTACATCAGGATGAGTCTGAGGAGCGAGCAAAAGATGCTGAAGCCGCATCCACGCCGCAGAAGACTGACGGCGCAAAGCAGTCCGCACCCAGATCGGCACTCGCTTCACAAAAGCCGGACGCTGGGCAGCAGCTAACAATTGTTTTTCTGAATCTAAATCATAAAGCACTTGTTGAGCGAGTTCAGCCCGTGGATGTTCAGATTCAGCCATTTTTTCAAGGGCATCAAGAGCCTCAATTGACTTTAAGGCTCGCGCAGCCTGATAAGCGATCCATTGCGATTCATCAGTCAAAAGCTGAGTTAATAAAGTTTCATCACTGGAATCAGCCAGCCGGTTAAGCGCTTTGACCGCATGAAGTCTCACAACAAAATCACTTGAACGAGACTTTTCTATAGCTAAAGCTTTATGCTGAGGAGTCCCCAAACGCCCAATCAAATCCAGAGCCGCAGCCTGAAGCTCGGGGTCACTTCCCGTTTCTAGCAGCAGCACAGCTCGGGGTAAGGTTTCAAGATCATTTAGTTCACTCAATGCGCGTAACGTTAAGGTCTGAATCCAAACTGGATGTGCGCCGCTTGAAAGCGCAAGCCGTAAACGAGAGGGATCAGGTTTAGAAATTTCAACCAGCAATGAAGTCAGATAGGCAGGACTCCAGGCCCTAAAACGATCCATGTACATCAATAAAAGCTCTAAAAATTCTGTGGCATGGTTTTCAGCCAGCGAACGTGCAGCCAACATCGAAACCAGCGGTACTTGATCTTCCAGGCAAGAAGCAATCTGATTTCGGTAATGCTCCGGTGCTAAGGTACTAAGTGTAAAAACAGCTCGGGCACGCTGTTCTTCATCGCCAGTTTTAAGCCTTTCAGCCAGAGTCTGCAACCAAGGAGCGGCCAATGACTCAATCAAATGACGAGAAGTTCCAGCCAAGCGGAGAGAATAACGAGTGAGAAAGTCAACAAAGAACAAGCCTTCCCCAGGTTTGATCTGCTCATGCAAACGGGCAATAGGCATTGCCCCTGTCACCACTTGAGCCAGCAAAGGATCCCACGTTTGTTCAAGGCTTTGCCATTTTTGGGCTTTGCGTTCATTATTGCGATGAAGCTGAATTGTTAATGCGACAAGCCCCAGTGCAATCAACAGCAGTAACAGAATATACAGAACAAGCCCTAGCAACATGCGTGTGGCTAAAGGAGAATTTGCCATTTTAGGCCCTAGCCAGGCAGTCAGTTCTGTTCCCATGTGCCTCCAAACGTGTTTAGGTCTTGTTCAGGCTTAACCTCAGTCTGAATAACACCATAAAATAGAAAAATGAAACAATAAAACAGTGATCAGGTGACTCTTGATCATCGTAACAGGAAAACTCACACCTGAAACTAAAGCGGAACAGGGATTAGCTGAAACCTTCTTCAGGCAAGCTTGAGCGAAGCAAAGAAAAAGAACGCCTTGTGATACGATTATCCAAGAAATAACCCGAATGTCTTATTGGAGCCCTTTGTATGTCTGTGCTCTTTTTTGTGCTAATGACCTTAAATGTGCTGAATCTGGTTTATCTGCTTTTGCTTAACACCACTTATCTGGTCATCAGCCTGCTTTCATTTAAGGCTTTACGCAAATATTCACGCCGCCTTAAATCATTTAGCGTTGATCATCTGCTTGGCAATATCGGTGGAGCTCCCCCCATTACAATTGTTGTTCCCTGTTATAACGAAGAGCCAACCTGTGTCGAGTCGGTTCGCTCCCTACTCAATCTTCACTATCCAGATTATGAAGTCATGGTCGTCAATGATGGCTCTCGTGATGAAACACTTGCCCGCCTGATTGAAGCGTACGAGCTTGAACCGACACCACGTATGCCGCTTTCAAATTTACCGACAGCAGAAGTCCGGAGCGTTTATAAAAGTCAGAAGTTCATTAATCTCTGGGTGATTGACAAAGCAAATGGCGGCAAAGCTGATGCACTCAATTGCGGCATTAACTTCTGCCAGAGTCCCTTATTTAGCGCGATTGATGCGGACAGTTTACTTGAAGCTGATGCGCTCTTACGCGTTGTGCGACCTTTTTTAGAAAACGCACATACTGTTGCCAGCGGCGGGATTGTAAGGATTGCCAATGGTTGCGAGATCGAACACGGCAAAGTGGGTCGCGTTCGTCTACCCAAGTCATTTGTTGCACGTCTACAAGTTTTAGAATATCTTCGTGCTTTTCTGGCAGGACGCATGGGCTGGAGCGAGCTAGGCGGCACCTTTGTTATTTCTGGGGCATTTGGTTTATTCCGTCGCTCAACGGTTGTTGAGTTAGGCGGTTACGATACACGTACAGTTGGCGAAGACATGGAGCTGATCATCCGTTTACATCGCCACTGTATTGAGGCAAATATGCCTTATGAAATTGCCTATATCCCCGATCCTGTTGCCTGGACGCAGTGTCCTGAAGATCTTAAAATTCTTTCGGGTCAACGCGACCGCTGGCAGCGTGGCTTAATGGAAGCGCTGATTAAACATCGGGTGATGTTTTTTAACCCACGTTATGGACGAGTCGGCATGCTGGCTTATCCCTATTATTTTTTGCTGGAAATGCTAGGCCCCTTTATTGAACTCGCTGGCTATGTATCAGTGGTCATCACATTACTCTTAGGCATGATCTCCATTCCATTCCTGATGGCCTTCTTTTTAGTTGCCTTTGTCTATGGCGGCGTGATTTCAATCTTCTCGTTGGCACTTGAAGAACTAACATTCAGACGTTACCAACGTTTAAGCGATCTATTTGGCCTGATTCTCACTGCAATGTTAGAGAGCTTTGGCTATCGTCAATTGCTGTCCTGGTGGCGCTTTCGCGGGATGGTCAAACGTATTTTTAAAGGTCAGACCGGCTGGGGCAAAATGACTCGCACAGGTTTTCAGCAGCGTGCTTCTGGCACATCAACAGGCCGCTAGTCAGCCTGTGAAAGCCGTTTTTACAGATCTTGATGGCAGCCTACGCCATAATGAACTGGGCATACACACCCATGATCACAGCAGCCTACTGAGACTTGGCGAACTAGGAGTAGCCAGGATCATAGCAACAGGCCGCTCTCTTTTCTCTGCTCGTAAAGCCCTGAGCCCTGATTTTCCAATTGATTATTTAATTTTTTCATCAGGTGCAGGCATTCTAAACTGGCAGACCCAAGAATTACTTTGCAGCCACGGGTTAAATCAAGCCGAAATCAGCCAGGTGATTAGTTGTTTACAAGACCTCGATCTGGATTTTATGCTTCATGATAAAGTCCCGAATAATCATCACTTCTGGTACTGGCGGCGTAAAAGCCAATCACAAAGTACACCTGATTTTGAACGGCGTCTTGAACTTTATCAAGGCTACGCAACTCCTTTGAGCGAATCTTTACCTGAGGGTCCCTGTGCTCAATTTGTTGCCATTGCAGAAGCAGCTCAAACTGAACAGATGTTTGATGCTCTCTGTAAAAGACTGCCTGACTTAAGCATCATTCGCGCAACATCGCCACTGGATGAGCAATCTGGCTGGCTAGAAGTTTTTCCTGCACATGTTTCTAAAAGCCAAGCTTCTCATTGGCTCTCGGAAAAACATCAATGGCAAAGTAATATGGCCTTTGGCAATGACTATAATGACACAGATTTATTGGCCTGGAGTGATCGCGCCTTTGTTGCAGACAATGCCCCAGAAGTTCTGACAAAGCTTTATGAAAAAGTGCCTTGTCCTGCACGTGCAGGATTTTCACAAGCCGTTAGTCTTTGGCTTCAGGAATAACTTAAATCTAAGCTAAGGTGTCAGCGGCTCTGGCAGGGGCTGGGTTGCACGTAGTTGACTAATCCCAGCAGCAATCACTTCATAAGTCTGATCACGTAGTTGTTCACGCTGTTCAAGATTAGACTGTTGGGTTTCAATGGCTGGAAAAAACTGAATCTTAACAAGTCCTGGCAAAACCACTTTTTGACGTGGTGGCAAGGCTTGATAACTCCCGTCAACTGCAAAGGGCACAATCGGCAAACCGCTCTCGAGTGCAAATACAAAGGCACCTTTTTTAAAAGGTTTAAGCTGCCCATCACGTGTACGTGTACCTTCAGGAAAAAACACCACATGATCTTTGCGAATTTTTAGACGCTGAGCACCTTCGCGAATACTGGCAACTGCTTTGTCAGTATCACCGCGATCAACGGCAATATGCCCCAGAGCATGTAAAGCCTGGCCAAAAATTGGAATTTTAAACGCCTCAAGCTTAGTCACAAACATTGGTGGCTTAGACAAGTAGCCTAATAAAGCAAGAATTTCAAACACGCCCTGATGATTACCTACCAACACAGAAGAATGTGAAGGAAGATGCTCAAGACCAATAAATTCAATCCGAATCCCAGCTGCTCTCAGAATTCCTCTAGACCAGATTCGGGTACAAGCATCTGGCCAGGCACGAGGAAAACGAAAGAGGGCGCCCACGATCACGAGGGAGCCCATTGTCAAAGTATAAAAGGCAGTCAGAATTGCAGCGTAGATAAAACGACCATTAATTCGAGTCTGGGACATTTAACCGCGTGCAACAATGCCGTCAGAGGTCACAAGCGCCTGATTGGAACGAATCCCGATATGGCTAGGCGTCAGAATAAAAATTCCTTCACCAACACGCTCTTGATAACCATCAAGAGCATAAGCAGAGCCAGAGATAAAATCAACAAAGCGCTGAGATTCAATTTCGCTCATCTCTGAGACATTGATAATCACAGTTGAGCGGTTTTTGAGGCAGCGAACTGCCAGTAAAGTTTCATTAAAAGAGCTGGGCTTCATCACCACAATCTCGTGACTGGCACTGACGTGGGGCTGCAGCGGCACAATATTACTACCGTTTTCACCCCGTACGGGTACTTCCAGGGTTTCGAATTCCTCTTCTTCATAAGTAAAAAAGGATCTGAGCTTGTCCCACATATTATTCATAAGACACCTTGTCCACAGAAATGATTGTCCAAATCATCCCCATCATATCAAACCCCTTTCTGCAATGTTGTGACTGATTATACTGGCTGCTTAAGGCTTTTTTGATTCTTTCTGAACTCTCTCTAATCCTTGCTTAATCTATTTTAATTCCGTTTAAAAATTATCATCCTCTTGTAAGAAGTATATACCTGCGCTTTAATTGAGCTATAACTTGACCGCGAAAGGTGGTTTCTATTCGACTATGAGAAACGATCGTTACGCACCCGCCTATCAGGGAACATCCTGGCAAGCGGGCATGAGCCAGCGAGTCTTTGATACTCGTGTGATGCCTCTCTTTGGTGGTGGTCTGCTAATGGCGGCCGTAACCGCCTATATTGGCATGGGCCTGCCGCCTGTGATTTGTTTCGGGGCGATGATCGCTGAATTTATTTTGGTTTTGACAGCAGGAATGTGGTCACGTAATGAAAATGGAGCGCTTAACTTAGGTCTTTATTTTCTTGTTACGGCACTGGCTGGATTAGCCGCTGTCCCCCTGGTTCGTTGGGGCCTTGGTGTAGGTGGACCTGGTCTGCTTGTTCAAGCTTTTGCTGTATCTGGTCTGACCTTTGGGGGGTTGATGGGCTATAGCCTGATCACCAAACGAGATTTTTCAGGCTGGGGTGGCTTTTTAGTTGCTGCAGCAATTGGTCTGTTGATCACAGGCATTGTGAATATCTTCTTGCAGAG
>CAJYHH010000790.1 GCA_913773825.1 Candidatus Sericytochromatia bacterium
AACACGAAACAGACATCTGGTTTGAGCTTACCAACCTGATGATTCCAGGTGAAAACGACAGTTGGGACGAGACCAAACGCATGGCTGACTGGATCTTAGAAAACCTGGGCCCTGATGTGCCGATTCACTTTACTGCTTTTCATCCTGATTTTAAAATGATGGACAAGCCGCGTACCCCCCAGGAGACCCTTAACCGTGCGCGCCGGATTGCAATCAGGGCAGGCTTGAAATATGTTTATGTGGGCAATGTGCATGATGCGACTGGCCAGACGACATATTGCCCAAATTGCCAGAAGGCTGTGATTGAACGTGACTGGCACCGGATTTTGGCTTATCGGCTCCAGGGGAGTCTCTGTCCTGACTGTGGCACAAAAGTTGCCGGAGTCTTCTAAATCCAGACCTGATGGCAGTTTAACGAGCTTAATCTTGTTGAGTTATGTTCGATGATTAAAGCGCTTTCTAGAATAATTTAATCCTGTCTTATTCTTATTGCTCAAAAAACGAATAAAGCTTTAATCCCTCCCTTGATGCCTTTTTTAGTTCTGTTTCGCTAATCTAGGCAACATGAAAAGAATCAAACAAACCAGAACAAGACGAATCAGACGCGCTCGGGCCTTAGGTGCCGTGCTGCTTACCACTCTGCTGGCAGCCTGCGGCATCTCACAGTTTGACGGTACGCGCCCTGATAATCCCCAAACCCGCAATACTCAGAGTATGAGTCAGGGTCTGAATCAAAACCCTTCAAGCAGCGAACAAAATTACCAATCTGTCCGCCGTGATCTGTTGATTACACAGCCTTTGGCAGCTATGCCTGGCAAAACCAGCAATGACACCATTGCATCCTGGGGTATGCCTGCTCGTCAATCGACTGAGCGCATTGAAAACCCCCATACACGAGGTCAGCAAGATCAATGGATTGAACTGGAATACCCTGGCGTCAGAATGGGTTATTATCACAACGCTGTAACCAATCAAGAGATTTTGAGCTATCTCAAAATTGATGATCGCAGCCATGAGCTCCGCCAGGAACTTAAAGTCGGGGATTCTTTTGATAGCTTTCGCACGGCTTTAGGCAGTCTGCAGCCGATCGGCAACGATGAGTTTACGGCCTGCGACAGCTGGGGACGTGGTGACTGTCTCAAACTGCGGGTAGCTGACGAAAAAGTGGTGCAGCTAGAGCAGATTAAGATGGTAGACTAGCCAAACGCTGGTTGCCCATCGCTAGTCGTTTTAAATGCAGAAATGCTTGGCTTAATGTTGGCTTAATGAAGGAAGAGCTAAGTTTTTAGACTTCCACCAGTGACTAACTCATCCGCAAAGGTGTTTCACCGCGTTCAACTTTGGCAACAGTGGGGGTAACCGGCCCGCAAGTGCCGCTGCTGCAGCTATTACAGGCAGGTGCTTTATTTTTACCCGCCATGCTCATGCGATAAAGGCGACGCAAAATATAACCTCCCGAAAGAGCCAGCACGCCGGCGACAAAGATGTTTTCGAGCATCAGAACCTCCATTAGCTAAAGCCCAGCAAACGGCCAATTTGGTAAACCAGTGTTGAGGCTACATAAGCCGTACCGGTTGTAATCAGAAAAACAAAGCCTAAGTAACGCCCGCCAAACTCCTGGGTCATAGCACCCACAACCGAGACACAGGAAATCAGTAGCAGATTAAAGACCATAAAGGCAAAGGCCGAAAGCGGTGTAAAAGTCTTGCGGACTCCCGCCATTAAGGGTGAGTCTGCTTTTTCAGATTCAATCTGGAAAGGTGTGGGCAAAATTGAGCCAATGACAGCCGCTCCTGCTGTGACAGCTGAGTCTTTAAAACCCACAGCCTGTTCTTTGAGTTCTTCTGTAAAGTTCGCGTCAGCTTTGGGTTCGTTATCTTGCTGGACGCTCATGACCACGCCTAGGGTTCCGACTACCATTTCTTTCGCCATAAAGCCTGGCAAAATCGCTGCAACCGCTTCCCAGTGCTGGCCAAAGCCCTGTGGTAAAAACGCTGGAGCGACAGCCCGAGAAGACATGCCTAAAACGGTATCTTTGGGCGCAGCTCCATAAGGCAGATTGACTAAGGACCAGAGCAGTATCATGCTGACCGCAATCACGGTTCCAGCTTGTTTAATAAAGGCTCGTGTTTTGAGCCAGATTGAAGCCCAGAGCATTTTAAAAGTTGGAAAGCGATAAGGCGGAAGCTCCATCACAAAGGCTGGAATATCTGATTTAAAGCGGGTTTTGCGTAAAATAATCGCCCATGTAATCGCAACAATAATTCCGGTCAGATACAGGCTCATAATTACCCAGGCCTGACTGCGTTCAAAGAAAGCCGCGGTAAACAAAGCGTAAATTGGCAGTTTGGCTCCACAGGACATAAACGACATCACAGCCGCTGTAATGCGGCGGTCCGTGTCACTTTCCAGGGCACGAGTGGCATAAACGCCCGGTACATTACAGCCAAAACCGACTAATAAAGGCACAAAGGCTTTGCCGTGCAAGCCAAAACGGTACATAAAGCGGTCCATAATAAAGGCTGCTCGAGCCATATAGCCGCTTTCTTCAAGAAGGGCTAAAAACAAATACAGGCACATCAAGGTCGGCACAAAAGTCAGGACTAAGCCTACTCCGCCAATAATCCCGTCTTTGACTAAAGAGACAACTAAAGGGGGTAAAGATAGGGCCTCAAGCCCCAGACCGGCCCAGCGGGCTAAAAAGCCGTTAACTAAACCGTCAATCCAGTCCACAAACGGTGTCGAAATATCAAAGGTCAGTTTAAAGACCACAAACAGAATGCCCAAAAAGGCAGGCAGTCCTGTCCATTCGTTCAGCAAAATCCGATCGGTCAGATCGGTTAAATCCGCTTTGGGTTGCTCGGGCGCTGTCACAACTTGGCGGGCCAGACGAGTAATCTGCTGCTGACGATGCTGAGCTAAAGCTTTATCGAGGTTTGGATAGATCTCGCTTAAGCGCTGACGATGCTCAGTACCATAATGGCTGACGTCAAGATTGTGAATCTCTTCGATTTTTTTGAGTGAATAAGGGTCATGCTCAAGCAGTTTAAGCGCCAGCCAGCGCAGTGGAGCCCCTTTGGCAAAGTTTTTGCCATCAATTTCAGCCATCAGCTTGGTGACTTCCTGCTCAATCGGGCCGGGGTATAAAAAGGCTGTGGGCAGGCTGGTATCAGCGGCGCGTTCAATAATCAGTTCTTTGAGTTCTTTTGTCCCTTTGCCGGTGGGGCCGACAGTTGTGGTAACCGGGACGTTAAGAGCTTGCGAAAAGGCGTCGATATCAAAGCGATAACCCCGTGATTCAAACTCGTCCCACATATTGAGGGCGATGATCATCGGGATTTCCATTTCCATTAGCTGCTGGGTCAAGTAAAGGCTTTTTTCGAGGTTGCTGGCTTCAATGACGTTGACGACCAGCGCCGGTTTATCGACGAGTAAATAGTCACGGCAGACTTGTTCTTCGATTGTAAACGGACTCAGGCTATAAGTGCCCGGCAAGTCAATCAGCTTAAGCTGCATGCCAGCATGCTGCATCTTCGCTTCTTTTTTTTCGACCGTGACGCCTGGCCAGTTGCCGACTTTGAGCTTACTGCCCGACATGGCGTTGATCAGGGCCGTTTTACCGACGTTTGGGTTGCCTGCAAAGGCAATCGTGATGTTACCAGTGGTGGCGACTAGAGGGGTGGTCATTGGGCTGTTCTCCGCCTAAGGACGCGGGTAGACAGCCTCGAGGACAAAGGCCGGAGACAAGCGCAGGGCCAGGCGGGTGTTTTCCGTCTTGAGCAGAATTCCTCTGCCCCGGTTCTTGAGAATCTTAACTTGTTTCCCGGGTCTGAGTCCCATGGATTCCATGCGTTTACAGAGTTGTCTGTCCCCGCTGACGGCGTGGATTTCCACTTCTGCGCCAGCTGGAAAACAATCGATTGTTTTGGGTTCGCCAAGGCCGATTGTCTGATTGAGTAGACTCGTGTCTGCAAGCATGCTAACTGTTTTCTCGTGTCGTGATGTAACAACCATAAACAATCACAAATGGGGATGTCAATAAATATCCTGTCCATAAGCACATTGTACGTTCGATAATTGTTAATTAATTCGTGCATAAAATAGTTACTGAATAGACCTGCAAGGCCTGCTTTTAGCCACTGACTGGCTTAGCTGATTGTGATTTTATTTTGATGTTTTTTTGAGTTTGAATTAAATTTATAGGTTAAAATAATTGAAAATAGCATTCAATAAATCTATTGGAAAAATTTTTTGGTCTGAAACCATTTATTAATCAGGATTTTTAATCTTTAAATACGTTGAAAAAATATCATCTAAAAAATAAAATTAGTATTTTATATTTGAAGGTAATAACAAACGAATTGACTCTGGCCTGTGAAGTGCCTAAACTGTTCCTTGCAGGGCTTTTATTTTAGCTGCTGATATTTAGCACTCCCTGCCTGGTCGTGAGGAGGTCAGAGATGTCAGATTCACATGTCCCGATTCGAATTGAAGGCAAATTAGGCTGCCACTTTCAGTACTGTGGTGGCTGTGAGCGCGTTTCTCTGCGCTGTGGTAATGTGATGTTGCCTTTAACGCTGGAGCGGCTTGAAGAATTTATTGCTTTTCTGGGGCAGACCTGTGAGCGGCATTTTAGTCAGGATGCCAATCGTGAACTGCGCTTTAGATTTTCAGAAGTGGTGCTGTTTTTTAGCCAGGCAGAAGCTGAAGCCCTGTTAGAAGTCGCCCGCGAAGGTTATACCGAAGTCTGTCGTCAGCGCCTGGAGCGTGTTTTTGGGATGGGCAGTAAGGTTTAAGTCTTTAGACTGACCTAATAGATTTAGACGTTTTTTGTCTCTCTCCCTTACAATAAAGGGCACATGTCCTAGGGAGGTGCGGTATGAAGCCAGCCCAGCGTATTCGTGTTGGAGCGATTCAGCTCAATGTCGTTGATAGTGGTGCGGTCTCAGGTCCTCACGCTGAGTTCCCGCTGCTGTTTTTACATGGCTTTCCGGATTTTCATTATGGCTGGCGCAAACAAATGCCGTTTTTTGAAGAGCGCGGCTATCGTGTAATAGCGCCTGATCAGCGTGGTTATAATCTCAGCGATAAACCTTCAAGCATTGAGGCTTATCATCTCGATATACTTGGTCAGGATCTGATCAATCTGCTGGATGAGCTTAAAATTGAACAGGCGGTTGTGATTGGCCATGACTGGGGTGGTGGAACGGCCTGGTGGCTGGCGCATCATCATCCGGAGCGCGTCAAAGCACTGGTGATTATCAATATGCCGCACCCTGAAGTCTTTAAACATTATTTGCGCCATAATCGGGCCCAGCTGCGTAAAAGCTGGTATATGTTTGCTTTTCAGCTGCCCGTACTCCCTGAGTGGTTTGTCAGTCGAGCCAAGT
>CAJYHH010000791.1 GCA_913773825.1 Candidatus Sericytochromatia bacterium
CACCAGAGATTCCCGACTTACCGGCTTGGATCCAGCTCAGCTGTAAGGGCATCAACCCAGGCTTCCATCTGTCTATTCAAGATCAAGCAACCCATCATGAGTTTTTAGCACAGCTACGCAGTCGCACCTTAGTCCCCTGGCACTCAAAACCAGAAGCTACTCGCAAAAGCTCCAGTCTTGAAATGTTCATCGCCTTGATTCTGATTGGCCTGGGAAGTTTGTTTTTGTGGCCTGTGTTTGTTCTGCGAAACATTCGAAAACCAAAAAAAAATCTAAAAAAGTCTGACTCTCGGGATCAGCTTCATTCACCAGAACCAGCCAGATTTTTGTCAAAAATAAAGACATAAGTGCCTTTTACAACAATATGGATCTTGCCTGACAAAAGTTTTGCTTGCTACCCTTTACTCCCAACTCTTCAGCATTTGTCCGAAATCCTTTTGTCCATTCCAACTACGTCCATTCACCCCATCGTCCGCTCACTTCCTGGACAATTCAGCTGGCATGGCGCAAACTGAGGGCAGGATTGACTCAGGAGGGGCTCATGCAAGCAGAACGCAGAATGTGGCTGGGAGAAATCAAATGGGCAGCCCGTAGTTTAGAGCTGCACTATGGCATTGATGATTTAGCGTTTACCACCGCAATCTGGTACGGCCCGGAAGTTGACTTTTATAAGCTGGAAGCCCGTTACGGCACAGATTATCTCAATTGGCTACTGTTTCATATTCTGGCCTTTGAAGCCAATAAGGTTTTAAGCCTCGGCCCCGAAACCCTCGACCCTGGCCCCCATGCCCGCTGGATTACCCCAGCCTTTATTCAGCTCTGGCATACCATTGGCCATAAAGTCTGGGCCCAGTGGCGCTACCAGCACAATCGCCCTGATTATTCAGGCCCGCGCTTTTTAAACCAGATGGGCAGTAGTCTACCGGCCGTTGAACTAGATACCGGCGAAGTCGAGATTCTGGCCTTTTGCGGCGGCGGCAAAGATTCATTAGTTGCCATGAAACTCCTTGAGCGTGCAGGCTTGCCTTATGCCACATTGGCTTATGCTCACTCAATTTATGGTCTGGCCGCTCATCAACATGCCTTAATTGATCGGTTATTAGACACCTGCGAGCCTGCTAAACGCCATAAACAGTGGGTTTCAGATACCTTTTTAGATGCCCCAGTCGCTGAACTCTACCCTGACTATCAGATTGAACATCTTTTAGCGGCCGAAACACCCGCTTCGATTTTTGGCGTGCTGCCACTGGTTTTAAGCGGCGGCTATCGCCATATTGCCCTGGCGCATGAACGCAGTGCGGATACAGGCAATTTAATCTGGGATGTCACGGGTGAAGACGTCAATCATCAATGGGGCAAATCCCTAGAGGCTGAAAACCTGATTAATGGCTATATTCAGCAGGAGCTCATTTCTGGCTTTACTTACTTTAGTCTGCTTAAACCGCTGTATGACGTGGTGATTTTTAGTCTGCTTGAGCAGGATTTGGCCTCTGTGCCCTTTACGCATTCCTGCAATCTGGCTAAACCCTGGTGTAAGCGCTGCCCCAAATGTGCCTATGTCTGGCTTAACTACATGGCCTATTTGCCCGTTGATGCGGTTCAAAATATCTTTTATGAAAACCTGCTGGACTTGCCCGAAAATCAATTAGCTTATCGCCAGATGTTAGGGCTTGAAGAACACACGCCCTTTGAATGTATTGGCCAGATCCCAGAAGCCCGTTTAGCCTTTGAACTGATTAAACGCAAAGGCCTGACGGGTCGGGCATTAGATATCTATAACGCCGAAGTCCCGCCCCAGGATTGGAATAAAATCATCGACCGCTATACACGAGTAACAGCAGAAGACGCACCTTTGCCACGCAGCGTGGCCAAACCCGTTCAGCCCTTGATGGAACAGGCCAGCACCCTGGCCCGCCAAAAGCTTAAACAGGCAGTTGAGACTTGAAGCGCATCAAGAATACTTTCTAAACTTCCCCGTAGTCTGGCCCTTGCGCTATGATGAACTTATGCAAGCTGATTCAGAATCCAACTCGTCACCTAACCCAGAGTCCCTCTTAGCACAAGGTCATCAGGCTTATGACCAAGGGGATTATCAAGCTGCTTTAGTCTGTTATGGTCAGGCTTTGGCCTTGGCCCCTGATAGTGAAGCCGCCCATTATGATCTTGCGACAACTCTGATGCAGTTGGGCCAGCCCCAGGACGCTCTGCCCCATTATCAGGCGGCTTTGGCGATTAATCCTGAACGGGCCAAAACCTTAAATAATCTGGGATTGGTGTATAAACAATTACAGGACTGGGAACAGGCGATTCAATGGTTTGAGCGCACTCTGGAACTTGACCCGACTTATTATCGGGCCTGTAATAATCTCGGCAATCTCTATGCCACGATTGGCGAATCAGAATCAGCTGAGCGCTGGTATTTAAGCTGTTTAAGCATTGAAGCGGAACATGTGCCAGCCCTGTTTAATCTGGCTCATCTTTATACCGAAACCAGCCGCTCACCCGAAGCCGCCCGGCTGTATTCGCAGGTTGTCTATGTGGACCCACGCCATGCACCCGCCTGGTGTGAACTGGGAATTTTAGCCTTTAACGCAGGGGACCCGATTGCAGCGGTCTCTTGCTGGGAACAAGCTCTAGACGCTGATCCTGAACATGTGCCCACTATGGTTCAGTTGGCCCGCTATTTGCGCAGTAAAGGCGATATACGCGCAGAAGAACTTTACGGGCGTTTAGTTACATGGGGTGTTTCACCCAGTAGCATCAGCCTGAACTAACTCAATGAACAAAGTATGTTAAGCCTTTCCCAACTCCGCCAGGCAGGCCGGATTGCACTGCGTCAGGATCAACTTGAGCGAGCAATCGAGTGTTTTGGCGAAATTGCCCTGCGCTGTGATGA
>CAJYHH010000792.1 GCA_913773825.1 Candidatus Sericytochromatia bacterium
CGCCCCAGATGATAATGCAGCTCAGGCTGAACAGGCTGGAGCTTAAGCGCAGCGTGATAATAATCTAAGGCGGGCTCAAGCTGGCTTTGCTGTAAGGCCAGATGCCCTAAATGCAGAGCGGCCGGAGCAAAGTCAGGGAAACGTTCTCGCTGCCAGCGCCAACTGCCGCGCGCCGCGTCAATTTTGCCTTGGCGCATCTGGAGCGTGGCCAGTAAATGCCAGCCCTCTGGCCAGCTGGAGCTGTATTCTGAGCGTGACAATAAAGAATCCAGCTCAGCAGCACTGCGCCAACCTAGCTGAATCAGACGTTCCCAGACATCTGCTCTTAAAGCATCACTGAGCTGAGAACTAAGCGTGTCTAACCAGGCCAGCGCAGAGCGCTGAGGCAGCACAAAGATGAGTTCTAAAGCCAGGGGCTGGCGTTCAGCTCCTAATTCATTCCAAAGCGGAACTAAAGGAGGATTGAGGCGGAGTGCCTGAGCCAGACAGTCACGGGCTAAAGCATGTTCCTGAACTTCCAGGCCTAAAATCGCCAGCCAAAACCAATAGGCCCCATCACGATGGCGGACAGGAGCAGCCTGCTGATAAAGCTCCCAGGCGGCATCAAGCTGCCCTTGGCGGTGTAAGTCTTTGGCCTGAGAATAAGCCTCTAGCATAAACCCATTATAAACGCCGACGCTGACGAGCCGCGTCTTTTTGCTGTTCTTTGTGCAGCCAGTGAATCAGACGTTCAGGCACATTGGTAATAATGCCGTTGACCTTACGGCGAATCAGCTTTTTCATCAGCTTGGGTTCATCAACCGTAAAGGGATGAATCCTGACGCCTGTTTCCTGACTGCGTTTTAAAAAGCCACGGGTAACTAAATTTTTGCGAATATTCAGTGAGTCAGCGCGAGTGCGCAGCACCATCTGATAGGCCTGATAACCATAAATCGGAATCTTCGGCCGTAAGTTAGTCCTGACCGTATTGCCGTACAACAAAGCTGTGGATAACTTGGGAGCCAGTTGTTTAAGCCTGACAAGCGTCAGCGTGTTAAACGATGAAACCATCGTATGGGGAATCATATTATACTCTTCAAGTAAGCCCACTAAGCGGCGTTCCACCAGATCGTCAGTTCGACTGATCGCATCTTTTTTGATTTCAATATTGAGCATAATATGCCCGGCACAGAGCTCCAGCACTTCTCGCAAAGTCGGGATCGTCTCACCGGCAAATTGCTGAGGGTCAAACCAGCTGCCGGCGTCCAGACGTTTAAGCTCAGCCAGGGTCAGCTGATCGAGTTTTCCTTCACCGTTGCTGGTGCGGGCCAATAATTTATCGTGAAAGACCACTATCTGACCGTCACGACTCAGGCGAATATCCAGCTCAATCATGTCAGCGCCTTGTTTAATCGCTAAAGCAAATGCGCTAAGGGTATTTTCTGGCGCGTCTTTAGAGGCCCCCCGATGGGCAATCACCCAAATGTCATTTGGCGGAATCCGCAAGGGTCGGGGGTAGACCTTGGGATAAGCCTTAATTTCGTCCCAAAAATTACTCATGAGGGACACTATAACATAGCTGTCATCAGGCTGAGAGCCCGACAGCTCAGTCAAACCGTTCAGCTATTCAGATCTGGTGATATTGAGGTCCGGGAAAAGTCTGAATCTCTTGGGTCGTTTTAGGAATTAAGTCCCGATCGTTATTGTCATCACCCACCGGACAGCCGCTTAAACCCGCGATCACAGCTGTTATAAACAGCAGCCGCAAAAACTGTTTTAAATCATTCATGCCGCACCTCTAAGCTGGTTATGCCCTTACTCTAAAGGCAGATAGCAGCGAAAAGAAAGCGCAATAAAAGAATTTAAACGATCCGGAAGCTTTCGACGATCGTGCAACGACGATCACGAGTAAAGGTCCAGGCATTGGTGACGCCGTCACCTGTCGGTGAGGCAATGGTGTAAGACGTATGGCCTTCGCCACCAAAGCCAATTCCGGCAACGGCAATCCCGTTTTTAACAAAGATTGAAGTATTAATTGTGCGCGCCATTTTAGACAGTTTGTCGAGACTGTTCGAGTGCATCACCGCCGTATGGCCAAAGCCGTGTTCAGCTTCTTTGGCTAAAGCAATCGCGTAGTCCACATTGCTGACGCGGGTGACAGACAAAACAGGCATCAGCAGCTCAGACCAGACAAAAGGATGGTTTTCATCCACATCACAGATCACCAGACGGATGCTGGGGTCAGCATTAATCCCAATGGCTTCTAAAATGCGGTGGGCGTCTTTGCCAACCCAGTCTTTATTAACCACGCTATGGCGACGGGGGCCACGGTTTTCTTTTAAGACCAGCTTTTCGAGCTGCTTAAGATGCCAGCCTTTGACTTCATAAGCGCCGTTGTTAAGCATCTCGTTTTTGAGTTTGTCAGCAACGGAATCAACCACAATACATTCTTTTTCATCTAAGCAGATGATGTTGTTATCAAGGCTTGCGCCTTTGACAATATCGCGACCGGCCTGGGCCAGATTAGCAGTTTCATCAACCACAACCGGCGGGTTACCAGGGCCAGCGCCGACGACTTTTTTGCCGCTCTGCATCGCTTTTTTCACCACATCAGGGCCGCCCGTGACCACTAATAAACGCACTTTTTTATGCGTCATCAGGGTTTGCGCCATATCAATGGTCGGGCTGCGCAGGGCCACAACCAGATTAGGTGGGCCACCCACGCTCATAATCGCCTGATTAATGACATTGATGATATAGAT
>CAJYHH010000793.1 GCA_913773825.1 Candidatus Sericytochromatia bacterium
AAGCGCTACTGCGCGAAGGCATTAATCCAGCCAGTATTTTCCGAACGGGTAATACGGTGATTGATGCTCTGCTTAAAACCCATCAGCGCTTTCCGGATTATAATTTTCCGGCTGAGCTGGGGATTCCTGAAGGGGCACCGATTATTTTGGTCACGGCTCATCGTCGTGAAAACTGGGGTGAGCCCTTGGAGCGGATCTGTAAAGCCTTGCTTGAGCTCTGCGAAAAAGTCCCGGATCTGCATATTGTGTTTCCGGTGCATAAAAACCCAGTGGTGCGCGAAACCGTTTATCCGCTGCTGACGCCTGAAGCCCGGATTCATCTAACTGAACCGTTGGACTATGTGCCTTTAATGGACGTTATGCGCCGCTGTCGTTTAGTTTTAACAGACTCTGGTGGTTTACAAGAAGAAGCGCCTGCGCTGGGTAAGCCCGTTTTAGTCATGCGTTTAACCACTGAGCGCCCTGAAGGTCTAGAGTTTGGTACTGCCCGTCTGGTGGGTACTGAAACCGCTTCGATTGTGGCCCAGGTGCTGAATCTTTTACACGATACTGCTGCTTATGAAGCCATGAGCCGGGCAGTGAATCCTTATGGCGACGGCCACGCCGCTGAGCGCATTGTTCAGGCTTTGCGCTGGCATTTTGGTCTGAGTACTCAATCTCCGGAGGCTTTTGATGCGCGGACGTGAATTTGCCCAATGGCTTGAACAGCAACTTATTGAGCAAGAGGTACATGAGCCCGAAGCTGAAGCACGGATGATTCTCGAAGATCTGGGAATTACCCGTCTAACGATGGTGACCCAGGCTGATGACCCGGTTCCAGCCGGTCAGATTGAGCAAGCCAAACGGGTTTTAGCGCGTCGCAAACAGCGTGTGCCTTTGCAGCATATTTTGGGGTATCAGTTTTTTCGTCGGCTGCAGCTGACAGTGAATGGTGATGTCCTGATTCCGCGCCCTGAAACCGAAGAATTAGTCCAGCTTGCCCTGGACCTGGCGCCTCCGGGCGCTCGGGTTGTAGATATTGGTACGGGTAGTGGCGCGATTGCGATTAGTCTGGGACTTGAACGCCCGGATTTAGACGTGCTGGCGACAGAGAATTCCGGTCAGGCTATTTTATTGGCGCGCCGAAATGCAAAAGCCTTGGGGATTAAAGTTAATTTTCTTGAAGGGGATCTCTTTGAGCCTATTGATGAAGAGTTTTTGCCCTTAGACATGATTGTGTCTAATCCGCCGTATATCCCAGAAGAAAACATCCCTGGGCTTGAGCCCGAAGTGCGGGATCATGAGCCGATCGAAGCGCTTTGTCCGGGGGCTGATCCGCTACTTTTTTATAAGCGCTTTGCCGCAGAAGCCCCTGCCCTGCTTAAACCGGGCTGCTGGCTGTTAGCCGAACTAGAGTCAGCTCTGGCGCAAGAAACCGCTGCGCTGTTTAAAGCACCCGACTGGCAGAGTGTTGAGATTAAAAACGACATGCAGGGAATGCCGCGTTTTCTTTGTGCTCAGCGCAGTTAGCGTTTCCATATAAATTAATTTAGTTAAATAAACGACCTGTAGATGTCTACATCAGGCCGTTTATTTTGCAATTTATTTGCAATTTATTTGCAAGTATTAGGCATGCGTTGTGCTATTGTTTGACTCTTGTTGTTTAGAGTAGCGCAAAGGCCTTTTCTGCTATGATAGATCTTAATATTTTAACGTTAAAATCAATAAGATCTTGATTTAGATTGTTTTTTAAGACATAGAAAGACACAAGTTTAAGTCTACAAGCTGATATAAACTAAGGCATCTTAAGACACTCCAAGATACACAGGAAATCTGTTAGTCAGACCAACCAATGCCAGGCTATGACAGTAAGGTTGAGAATCATTTAAATACATATTAGTTGTCCTGATGCAGATAACTAAAGAAGTCATGTCTTAATGAGTCAATATTTTGGAATTTTAGACGCTTTTTCTTTTTGAGACGGGAAAGTCATGCTTAATAAACTCGACGAAAATTATATTCTAGACCGCAAATTGGGTGAAGGTGCTACAGCCAAGGTGTACCTGGCCCATGACATTCAATCCCAGATTCCTGTTGCGCTTAAACAGATGCTGGCTTCAGCTGAAACTTCGCCGACGGATTTTCAGAAACTGGCTGCCCGGTTTTTGCAAGAAGGCGACACGCTGAGCCGGATTCAGCATGCGCATATTCCCCAGGTCTTTGCGGTTGGCAAATGGCAAGGTGCCCCAGCCATTGTGATGGAATATATCGACGGCCAAAAGCTCTATGACTATATTCAGACTAAACCTGCTTTTCATGATTTATTACTGCGCTTAGCTGAAACAGCTGATGCTTTACACCATGCCCATAGCCAGGGGATTGTGCATCGCGATTTAAAACCTGAAAATATTATGGTGACGCCTAAAAAAGGCGCTTATTTAATGGACTTTGGCGTTGCCCGTCAAGAAGAAAGTGTCTTGCAAACCAGCGATGGCACGATGTTAGGCACGATTGCCTATATGGCGCCTGAGCAGCTTTATAACAGTGCAAAAGCCGATGCGCGCTGCGATATTTATTCGCTTGGCGTGGTGATGTATGAAGTGATTACGGGCCAATTGCCTTTTGACGGGGCCAGCCCGGCTGCGATGATTCTGCAGATTTTTAACTATGAGCCGATGCATCCGACTAAAGTTTTGCCTGATCTGCATAAGGGCCTGGCAGAACTGATTATGCGCTGCCTGCACAAAGACCCACAAAAGCGGGTTCAGACCGCCAAAGAAATTGATTATATGCTGCAGGAAATTGCTCAGGAAATTCACGCTGAACAAAATTATAAAGCGGATCTAAACCGCACCCAGCTGATTTTTCGCCGTAGCAGTACTCCTTTGGATTCAACCCAGACGCTCGGCGATGTGGATGGACTCCAGCAGGCTTCTGAAAACGGTGAAGTTGAGCTCAAAATTGAGCTGCGACCAGATGGCTCTTTTAATCAGTACGGTTTATTACTTGCCCTGGAAAAAGCGATTGCTGATGGCTTTACAGGTGCGCTTAAAATTAAGGCTAAACAGCCTGATACCCAGGTGTTCTGGTTTAAAGGCGTCATTTGGTTGATTCAGGGGCGCCTGACCCATGCCCAGCTCATTCGAGAGTCTTTAAGCTCTCGCCAGGATCTTGAAGAGTTACTCAAAACAGCTGAAGGCCAGTGTCAGCGTACCGACAACACGCCTTCTCCCAATGAAAGCCTGGGGTCTGAAAACCCAAGCGAGCTGCTCGCCAGTCTGGCTCAGAAGTTTGGCTTAGACTGGGGCCAGCCCCGCCTGCAGGCCGAAGACGGAAGTTTGAGCCTGATCTCAAAATTGGAGACACCTTCTGCAGGATAAAACCTGTCTGGCTCAGTCTGGCTGAGCGGCTAATAATTCCTGACGGCGCTGCTGATAACGATCAATTCGAAACTGCAGCAGGCGAATCATATAGCGATAATGAGACTGGGCTTCCTGATTAAGCACATCGTCAACGGCTGCATAGGCCCAAAGCAGTTCTGGGGCAACTCGAGAGGTGACTTTGGCGTAGGGAATCCAGTAACTGGCGCCAATCAGAGTGTAAAAATTGTGCAGGGCATGGGTGCCAAATGATTCTAACCAG
The DNA here is from genome assembly GCA_913773825.1 of Candidatus Sericytochromatia bacterium. GTDB lineage: Bacteria > Cyanobacteriota > Sericytochromatia > UBA7694 > UBA7694 > CAJYHH01. Next base: position 3,622 of record CAJYHH010000793.1, read on the forward strand.
GCTAATTTTTCGGCTTCTACCATCAGTTTATAGCCATGCATATAGTGCCCTAAGCGGGTCTGATTACGTTCAATCAGATTTTCCAGTTGTGGTAAATCAGCAGCTGTGAGCTGATCAATCTCCCAGAATAATAAGCTGGGATCACGCATGCGCAGATAGTCTTCGTGATGATCGCGAAACAGTGCGGCTGTATAAGTTGCCAAAGGCAATTGATAGTCGTAGTTAAAAGTTTTCATTGCAGCTGGAATCGGGCTGACGCGGCTTAAGTCAGCGATGACTCCAGACTGTTGATTAAACATCACCGCGCGATCACTGGTTGCGGCAATCTGCAAGCCAAAGGTATTGAGATTTAGTTTTTTAAAAGGTTCTGGGAGTTTAGATAGTTGTTCGGGGCTGGCATCAAGGGTTGCTAACAATAAAATGGGCGTGCCGTCACGGCCCGGATCACGGCGGCGTACGTTAATCCAGGCGTCGATTGTATGCAGCTTAAAATCAAATTGCTGCTGCTGATAACTGAGCCTGAGTGTTGCGGGTGAACAATGTAGATTCAGATTTAACAGTTCAACCTGATAATCATGTCTGGGCCTGAGTTCCTGGTAGTCAATGTCCTGGGGTTTGACGCGTGGAGCCAGATGATTGGAATCAGTCCAGGCGCCGTCAGGAATGTTTAAGGCTGCTGTTTTAAACTGCCAGTTGGCTGCTTCAATGCCTTTAAACCAATAGCCCGTTTCGCCTTCAGGATTATGCCCCGCCACACGCAGTTCCCGAGCGGCATTGCCATGGCCGTTCTGTAAAATCGTAATCGCGGTAGAGACACGAGCCTGCCCAGTCAGAGGGATAGCAGGTTGTTTGTTCCAGCCCTCTAAAGGCAGGCGCCAGGGTTTAAGATGGGTTTGATAATCTGTGCCTTTATCGTTGGGTCGATAGGCCTGAGGCGTGTAAGTATAGTCGAGGAACATTGATGTACCGCCATTGAGGTCAAAGTCGTTCATCTGGGTATACATTTCGCCCGCCCGGTTAATCACAAACAAGGCGCCCGCGCTGGCTTGCAGGTTTTCAGCAATAAAAGCTCCGCGTTCAGGGCCGCAGATCTGATTGCTAAAATCAGCAGGCATGCCGTTGTCGGTGTACCAGATTTCATAACCATCAGGTGCCAGCAGATAAATCGTCGATGTGCCCATGGTGCCGTAATGATGAACGTTATCATCAGCATCTTCATGCCATAACACGTCAAAATGGCGGCGTCCCATGGTGATGGCGCGTTTATCGCGCATGTTTTCTGGAATATCTAACGGCGCTTTGGGAAAGCCGTGATGAATAATCCACTCGTCTTTTGATAATAGTCCAGGGCCAGCGCTGGTGCGGGCATAGAGCTGATGATGATTGTCGATTACGGTCAGTTCATCAGCATCAGCAAAGATCTGGGTAATCTTTTCAGGAATCACAAAGTCAGGATTGTCGGGCTGGCAAGGCAGGCCATCACAGCCCATTAATGCCCAGGGTTCGTTTTTGCCCGTTGTTTCAGGATTGGGCCTGAACCAGATGCGTCCGTCTTTAAGCGCATAATAAAAACGGCTGTTAAAAGTCTGGTCAGCTGTTTTGATATAAATAGGCTCAAGGGCAGGGGGTGAGAGCGTTTTTAAACTTAAGGGCTGAGCTTGTAACGTTAAACAAACAGGCAGGTGAATCAGTACAGTGAGGCAGATTATCTTTAAGCGTCGTAAATTTAAAAACATC
>CAJYHH010000794.1 GCA_913773825.1 Candidatus Sericytochromatia bacterium
CCAGACGGACTAACTGCCAGTGAATATACTGATTATCATGGCTGCCAAGATACTGCAGAATATATTGTTTAACGGCTTCTGGACGGTCTTCAAACCAGCTGACGGTTGTCTGGTTATCGTGAGTGCCGGTATAGACCACACTATTAGCCAGATGATTATGCGGCAGGAAATTATTCGCCGGAGTGTCATCAAAGGCAAACTGCAGGACTTTCATGCCTGGAAATTGAAAACTGTCGCGCAGATCTTCAACGGGCGGCGTAATCACGCCGAGATCTTCTGCAATAAAGGGCAGATGTCCCAAAGCTTTTTCCATGGCGCTAAAGAAGCTTTTATCGGGGCCTTTGACCCAGCGTCCATTAATCGCGGTTTCTTCGCCACCGGGCACTTCCCAATAAGCTTCAAAGCCGCGGAAATGGTCAAGTCTGACAATATCTACCAGAGTCAGAATAATCTTAAAGCGCTCAGCCCACCAATTGTATTTGTCTTTGGCCATGGCTTCCCAGTCATAAAGCGGATTGCCCCAGAGCTGGCCGGTTTCAGAAAAATAATCTGGCGGCACACCAGCAACCACCACTGGCACACCGTCTTGATCAAGATGAAACAAAGACTGATGAGCCCAGACATCCGCGCTGTCATGGGCTAAAAAGATCGGCATATCGCCGACAATCTGAATCCCGTTTAAACGGGCATAGCTGTGAAGCTCGTTCCACTGCTTATAAAACAGATACTGTAAGAATTTATGATAGCCGACACGCTCACTGAGGGCTTGTTCATAGTTGGCCAGCGTACGCGGATCGCGGGCAATCAGAGCCGGCTCCCATTTGGTCCAGCTTTCACCCTGATAATGTTCTTTAATCGCCCGGAACAAAGCATAGTTATGCAGCCAGTTCTGATTCTGATGGCAGTCGCAGAAATTGGCAAAGCGCTTTTTTTCAAGTGCGCTGCCCTGTTCACTAAAATAAGCAAAGGCCTCAGCAAAGACCTCTTGTTTGGCGGCGGCTACTTTTTCAAACTCAATATGCTGAGCATTCAGCTCAGGATAGTTTTGCAGTGAAGCAGCATCTTCAGGTAAAAAGCCTTCTTCAACTAATTTGCGCGGGCTGATCAGCAGCGGATTGCCGGCAAAAGCAGACAGACAGGCATAAGGAGAGTCGCCATAGCCGGTGGGGCCCAGCGGCATAACCTGCCAGAGCTTCTGGCCAGTGGCGTCAAGAAAATCAACAAAGCTATAAGCGGCTTCGCCTAAATCACCGATGCCATAAGGACCGGGCAAAGATGTCGGGTGAAGTAAAATACCGCTGGCGCGTGGATACATAAGCAGACCTCTTGAAGCGTGTTAAATCGCATGATAACACGCTTCAAAGCCCACGGCTAAAAGAGACTAAAACGAAGTCTAAACGACAGCAAAACGCGCTCAGCGCGTGCGATCGATACGATTAGACTGGGTTTTAAAGTGAGTGGTAACCTCACTGGTCCAGGCCCCAGTTGTCGAATAACGCTTACCTGCTGTTGATAGGGGAGTTTCAGAATCACCCGCCAGATTTTTCATGGTGCGAATCGCACCACGTAAAGACTGCTCAAAACTGGGCAGCGAACCGTCTTTAAGACGTAGCTTGTTAATCCCTTTAGCTGGCTCATTAAAGTGAACACTCCAGGGATTGGCGATATTTTCATCTTTAAGCGAAGGCCGATTGCTGCGATTGCCAAAGGATGATTCTTGCTGCATAATCGCAACCATCATCACGGGGTTAATGTTTTCTTCGCGGCAAATCCGAGCGAGGGTTTCGCCTTGACCAGCATGGGGTGAATTGTAATGTTTAAGCACAGCATCAATTTCTTTGCCCGTTGCAGCCTTGCCATCAAAAAACGTGGCGCGCGTGTTGATATTGCGAGGTGCGCCAGGCGCTGCAGGCGCTTGAGCCTGAGCAGGTGCTGCCACTCTGGGCTGCTGGCGATTTGTTCCGGCAGCAGAACCTGTAGCCGACCGATCAGGAAAAGCAACAACTGCAGGCTGACCGTTTTGGGCCATAGGAACATTGGGCTGAGCATTATTGCGCTGGTTGACGCGATTTTGATCAACGGGATTAAGTTGATTCTGAATGGTCTGAGGGACCTGAGTACCGCGTGAGTCATTTTGAGCAGGTTGTTGAGCGGGTTGCTGAACCGGCTGGGCTGGACGAGTGGGCGCATTGCCAAATAATCTGGCCGGGTCAATTAGTGAACGAAAATCTACCATTGTTCTACCTCTGTCCGGCATCATCTCTGGATTTTAAAAATCAGTTAAAATCTTAGCGCGTCAAGATGCCTGTTATACATTATAGAAATTATTTTACCCAGCTGAAGCAAAAAAAATTCAGAGCCCTCAGGAAAACCAGAGGGCTCTGACAGGCTCAAAAGAGCTTTAAAAGAGTTTAGACAATTGCAGAACCGGTCTTGAGCGCGGCTTTGACGTACTCACGACGCATAATCGCAATGTTCTGAATCGAAATGCCTTTGGGGCAGACCGCTTCACATTCACCGTGATTTGAACAATTCCCAAAGCCTTCGTCATCCATCTGCGAGACCATTTTTAGAACGCGGCGTTCGCGCTCGGGATGGCCCTGGGGCAGATAAGTGTACTGAGAGACTTTAGCTGAAACAAACAGCGAAGCCGAAGCATTGGGGCAAGCCGCAACGCAGGCACCGCAGCTGATGCAGGTGGCTGCATCAAAGGCTTTATCCGCGTCTTCTTTGCCGATTGGGGTTTCGTTGGCGTCACGGGCAGAACCCGTATTGACCGAAACATAGCCCCCTTTGGCAACAATACGGTCAAAAGCCGTGCGATCCACAACCAGGTCTTTAATCACCGGGAAAGCATTGGCACGCCAGGGTTCAATGGTAATGGTGTCGCCATTTTTAAACTCACGCATATGCAGCTGGCAGGTTGCTGTCAGCTTACGGGGGCCGTGAGCCACGCCGTTGATTACCAGACCACAAGTTCCGCAAATACCTTCGCGGCAGTCATAGTCAAATTCAACAGGCTCTTTGCCTTCTTTGATCAGCTTTTCGTTAAGGACGTCGAGCATTTCCAGAAAGCTCATATGTTCGGAGACATCTGCAAGCGGATAAGTCTCCATGGCACCGGGAGCATTGGCTGAAGCCTGGCGCCAGATTTTGAGGGTGAGGTTCATCTTGGACATCTGATCATTGCTCTCCTTATTTGTAGCTCCGCTGAGCCAGCTGGACGTTTTCAAACTCCAACTGCTCTTTGTGGAGCACGGGTTCGCTGGGGTTGCCCGTAAATTCCCAGGCAGCCGCATAAGCGTATTTCTCATCGTTGCGCAGAGCTTCACCGTCTTCGGTCTGGTATTCCTCACGGAAGTGACCACCGCAGGACTCTTCGCGCACCAGAGCATCGCGAGCCATCAGCTCACCCAGCTCTAAGAAGTCTGCAACGCGCAGGGCAAATTCCAGATTCTTGTTCCAGCCGTTTTCAGTGCCAGGGATTCTGACGTTCTGCCAGAACTCTTCGCGCAGTTTGGGAATTTCAGTCAGAATCTGTTTCAGACCGGCTTCTGAACGCGACATACCGACGTAATCCCACATCTTGAGACCGAGCTCGCGATGGAATTCCGTAACGGTTTTAGTGCCTTTGACGTTCATCAGCTTTTGAACCTGAGCTTCAATGCCAGCACGCGCTTCACGGAAAGGCGCGCTGTCTGTGTCTTTTATATCCACAGGTTTTGCTCCGGCCAGATAATCCCCAATGGTATAGGGGATCACAAAATAACCGTCAGCCAGACCCTGCATCAGCGCCGAAGCACCCAGACGGTTGGCACCGTGGTCAGAGAAATTGGCTTCACCCAGCGCATACAGTCCAGGCACCGTGGTCATCAGGTTGTAATCAACCCAGAGACCACCCATGGTGTAGTGAACAGCCGGGAAGATCCGCATCGGCGTATGATAAGGATTTTCGCCCGTAATGCGCTCATACATTTCAAACAGGTTGTCATAGCGGTCTTTAACGACACTCATGCCCAGGCGGTTGATCGCCTCAGCAAAGTCGAGATAAACCGCCAAACCTGATTCACCCACGCCACGACCTTCGTCGCAGACGTATTTGGCGTTACGTGAAGCCACGTCACGCGGAACCAGGTTGCCGAAAGTCGGATAACGACGTTCAAGATAATAATCGCGATCTTCTTCAGCAATATCAGAAGGTTTAACTTCGCCTTTGCGCACACGTGCAGCCAATTCTTGAGTTTTAGGCACCCAGACACGGCCATCGTTACGCAGAGATTCACTCATCAGGGTCAGTTTGGATTGATAATCGCCGCTGACCGGAATACAAGTGGGGTGAATCTGAGTAAAGCAGGGATTGGCAAAGTAAGCGCCGCGGCGATGGCAGCGCCAGGCAGCCGTGACGTTTGAGTTCATGGCGTTCGTTGAAAGATAATAGACGTTGCCATAGCCACCGGTACACAATAGCACCGCATCACCGGCATAAGATTCCATTTCGCCAGTTTTGAGATTGCGGATGATCACGCCTTTGGCCTGACCATCTACCGTCACCAGATCGAGCATTTCACGATGGGTAAGCAGCTCAACTTTGCCAGCGTCAACCTGACGCATCATGGCGCCATATGCGCCTAAGAGCAGCTGCTGGCCAGTCTGACCACGAGCGTAAAACGTACGTGAAACCAGCGAGCCACCAAACGAACGGTTAGAGAGCAAACCGCCGTAATCACGGGCAAAAGGAACGCCCTGGGCCACACACTGGTCAATAATGCTGACTGAAACCTGAGCCAGACGATGAACATTTGACTCACGTGAGCGGTAGTCTCCGCCCTTAATCGTGTCATAAAACAGACGCCAGATGCTGTCGCCGTCGTTCTGATAGTTTTTAGCAGCATTGATCCCACCCTGGGCCGCAATACTATGCGCGCGACGGGGTGAATCCTGAATACAGAAAGCTTTGACTTTATAGCCAAGTTCGGCCAGCGAGGCGGCGGCAGAGGCGCCAGCCAGACCCGTGCCGATCACAAGAACAGTGTATTTACGTTTATTGGCCGGATTGACGACCTTAGCTTTAGCTTTATAGCTGTCCCATTTCTGGGCCAGGGGGCCATCGGGCTGAACACCCTTCAGATCAGCCCCCTCTTTGAGGTTGGAGATAGTCATGTCGAGTTCCTTCCTAGGCAGTGAGCGGGGCGAAGAAGATATAAACCGGCAGCGCAAGGAAGCCGATAGCAAAGAGTACGGCGATCAGAATCCCAAGTGTGTAAATCAGCGGGGTATACCGCGGATGATAAGCACCTAAAGACTGAAACGCACTCCAGAAACCGTGGCGCACATGCACACCCAGCAATAACATCACGGCTGAATAGCTGCCCATGATCCAGGGATTCTTAAACTTCTCGACCACCAGGCGATACAGATCGCGAGCCGGAAGACCATGAAGATCGGTATGATAACCAGCTGCCATACCTGGACCAAATTTAAACATCCAGACATGGATGATGGTAAAGAGTCCAAGAATAATGCCCGTGTAAATCATGGTCTGAGAAGAAATAGACTTTCGACTGGGCTTACCCGCTGAGCGCGAGTCTACATATTTGCTCTTGCGCGCGGATTTATTATGACTGGTAACTGAAATCGCAAAGACGATGTGAAAGACAAAAACCGCCAGCAATCCCAGCTCAACGGCATAAAGAATAAAACCCAGGCTTTCGAGCTTGTGGGCATAAGAGTTAAAAGCCTCTGAACCAGCAAATAGAGTGAGGTTGCCGGCAAGATGGCCCACCAGAAAGCCAACCAGACCCAGGCCGGTCAGACCGGTAATGATTTTCTGGCCAATCGTGGTGTTGAAGATCGAGAGCACTGAAGCCAGGGGGCCTGGTTTAGCGGTCTCTTTTTCAGCTTGTTGCATAGTCGTTTTCCCGTAAGATTTCCCGTAAGCGTGGAATTTGCTTGATACCCTTGCAGGATAACACGAACTTAACTTAATGATAACCATGCTAATCCCGGACGAAGCCCAGCTGTGTTGGCTGATAAGTTTAAAGCCTCAAGCTCAGATGACGACTCATCTTTAAGCTGATTCTTCACCAAGCAGCACTTATCACAGCCCGCAAGAGCACTTCTGACACTTCCTAATACGCCTTCCTGGAATCTATTCTATGCAAATCGATCAGCTTTTGCCTTGATCCAGGTCAAAGTGGTAAAAGTGTTAAGCTTAGTCAAAATTTGCAGCCTCTTCGGCTGCTCAAATAGCGATTCAAATAGCGATCCAATTAGTGATTTAAAAGGAGACGCAGGATGTCCCAACCACTCCCTTTAGCCGTTGTCACGGGGGGAAATCGTGGCATTGGCCTCGAAATCTGCCGCCAGCTGGCCCACAAAGGCTTTCACGTCATTCTTACAAGCCGTGATGCAGATAAAGGCCGAAAAGCCGCAGAATCTCTGTCACAAACCGGCAAAGTAAGCTCAGAAGAACTCGATGTTGCCTCAGCAGACTCGATTCAGGCCTTTTGTGAGCGCATCAGCAGTCAGTACGGTCATTTAGAAGTTTTAGTTAATAATGCCGGGATTATGATTGATGGCCAGCGCAAGCAAAGTTCAGTCTTTGATGTTGAAGCGTCAACGATTCAAGACACCATGCAAACCAATGTCTATGGCCCGCTGCAGCTGATTCAGGGCTTGATCCCACTCATGAAGCAACATGGCAGAATTGTAAATCTCTCCAGTGGCATGGGCCAGCTTAGCAGCATGGGTGGAGGCGGCACCGCTTATCGCCTGTCAAAAGCTGCACTCAATGCGCTGACGCTGATTGTCAACGCTGAGCTGCACAATCCCCAAATTAAAATCAATAGCATGTGCCCAGGCTGGGTACGTACCGATATGGGTGGAACTCATGCTTCACGCTCAGTTGAACAAGGTGCTGATACCGCTGTCTGGCTGGCGACACTGCCTGAAGACGGCCCCAGCGGCGGATTTTTTAGAGATCGCCAGCAAATCGACTGGTAAGTGGCCTAAACAACATGTCTCTTTAGTCATGAATGAGTCATGGCTGAAGGGACCAATATGAGCATCACGCTTAAACTGAAGTTTAGGGAATAATCCCCTGCTGCATCTGCAGTTCTACCACCTCACGGCGTGTGAGGACATCTAAAAAGATTTTTTCGCCATTCAGCTCATAGTCGAGCAGAGCCTGACGCAGCTGTTCCCAACTTAAACCATTGCGGCGCATTTCAGCTGCATCAACATAAAACTGTGAGGCCAACATGTCATAAAACAGTTCAACGCCATTATCGAGCTTATCAAAGCGTTTATTCAACTCTGCCCGCAAAGGCTCAGCTTTAATCACCCGTCCACCCGAAAGCGTCGTGAGAGGTGAACCGCCATGATCAGCCGTTAAAGCCACCAGTCCTTTACCTTTGCCGACTTTTTTATCAAAAGCCGCAACAATTTTGGCAACCTGGGCATCTTGCGCCTCGAGCACCGTCCGACATTCATCACTTTCATAGCCAAAAGCATGCCCACAGGCATCTGTTGACTTCAAAGTCAGATAGACCAGATCAGTTGTATCATCAGCGCCAATTGGCTCACGCTCTAACATCTGTAAAAACACGTCAGTATCAAACGCGACCTGGGCAGGTGTGTCGTTGACGGCTTCTAGATTATTCATGTCATGGCCAAACCACTTACCTGAAGCATCCAGAACTTTAGCCAGATAAGGCTGAACCTGATTGTTTTTCAGATACTCAGGCAGCTGATAATACTTTTCATTCGTTGTCAGACCACCCGTTTTACGGTCATACCAAAAAACCAGATCTTTATCACCGCCAACATATAAACTGCCGTGCCCAGCCATGCCAATGGCGGCTCGATCTGCGTAAGCATACGAGGCAATAATCGGGGCATTGCCACGCTGTAGATCCCAGGCATCAGCCAAGGAAGGACTGTTAATAAACACCGGTGAACGATCTGGACCTAAAAGCGAATAACGCTGGCCAAGCGGCGCCAGAAAAAAGTTGTTTGAAATAATCCCGTGCTGATAAGGGTAAGCCCCTGTGCCAATCGCAATATGGCCAACAGAAGTCTCAGCATCGAGATGGCCCACTCGCGCTTTGGTATAAAGACTGCCCTGCTGCATTAATTTGCGAATATTGGGCCAGGCTTTGGGATGAGCGCGGTAATACTGCCAGCCGCCCTGATCAAACACCAAAGTCAGAATCGCTTTGGGTACAGGTGCCCCTGGAACAAAAGCTTCTTTTAAAGCCTGCCCATGCAGGGCATCACGCGGGGGTACCGCGCCCATCAGATTGGCATAAGTCGGAACTAAGTCCTGCTGAGTGACGGGGCGATCAAACTGACGACCCGCATGAACCAAACCGGGGCCATAAAACAGCAAGGGGATTTCAACATCATAGTCCCAGACAGCACCATGAGTAGAACCCGAGTGAGTGATACGCTTTCCGCCATGATGACTAAAGCCATCATAAGAATAATCCCCAGAGACAAACATCACAGGATTAAAGCGACGGGTTAAAAAAAACAGCTGGCCACTGCGATCAGGCAAATATGAAAAGGCAATCGCACGGCGAAAATTAGCTTGTGCCTGTGCTTCGCTGTCTGCTTTGGCTGGCGGAGGCAGCATTGACTCAGCGGCATGAGTCGTTAAGCTAGAAAAAACTGTCAGGCCGGAGGCCGCCAGCAGGGCGGCACCCAGCCTGCAAAGACGTTTTAGCACTTCGTCTAGGTATCAGTGTTCAGCTTGGCTTTGAGCGCAGCCAAATCGTCGTCAACACTTGAGCTAGCAGCCAGTTTGGCAAACTCACTGTCAAGACTGCCGCTTCCACCACCATCAAGCAGATTCATATCACCATAAGCAGCGGCAAGCGCCTCACGCTCATTGACTTTGTCTTCCATGCGAGAAAAGGCAGACAGCGCTTTGCTGGTGCCAATTTTGCCCATGGTTTTGTGGATCTGCTCCTGGGCTTTGGCCTGACGGCTGCGCGCAACCAGCAGATCTTTTTTAATGCGGGCTTCGTTGATTTTGCCTTCAAGCTGGCCGAGCTGCTTTTTGAGCACTTCGACGTTGGCACTCTGAGTTTCCCACTGACCTTTAAAACCGTCAGCTGTCTGCTGATGAGTATTGCGGCGGCTCAGAGCTTCACGGGCCAAATCTTCACGTCCGCTTTTAAGCGCCAGTGTTGCTTTGTCTTCCCAGCCTTCGGCCTGTTTGAGGTTCTGGCTGAGTTGCTGATGCAGGCGCTTTTCGGTCTGGATCGCAAGTGCAACTTCTTTACGCACTTCAATCAGATCGCGCTCCATATCGATCATCAGCTGCTTGAGCATCTTTTCGGGATCTTCGGCCTTGTCGATCAAATCATTGATGTTCGACTTGAGCAATGTTGTCATCCGCTCGATCATTCCCATGACGCTAAAACTCTCCTTCTGGACTCTGTTCAGGCACACGCGAAATTATAACATACCCGACTGAGGGCTCGTAGACGATGAGGTAGACAGCCGTTCAAAACAGACTCAACACCAAAACTAAACAAGAACCAAAACCAGAGTAAAACTAAAACTCTATGTTCTGCTCAGCCAAACGACTGCACTCGTCCAGAATACGCTCTATATCGCCTGGTTTAAGCCCTGGCAAACGCTGCAAAACCTCGGGGCGTGCCAGCAGTTCACGACACATCACCAGATTAGCCGCCAACAAAGCCTGTTTTTGAATTCTGCTAAGACTGGTTAACACCGTCAGCGGATAAAGACCGGTTCGATCCATCCAGTGGCGCAAGGAATCCTGACCGGGATGGTCCCAGCCAATCAGCTTTAAGCCCACACAAGCAGCGTATTTGATCGCATCACCCGAAAAGCGCGCATTGGTTGCAATCCAGCCTGTTATCGGCACCTCATCACGACTGTTCGCGCGGATATCTTCAAAGCGCGAGCGGATATAAAGCGGAACTTTGACATCACACTTAAATCCGGGCGTATTGCGGTACTTACACTCAACCAGCACCAGCTCATTGGCTTTACGCGCCACCACATCCACTTCATGCGTGACACAGTGCCCTGGCAAAGTCTGACCCACCTGAACCTGATAACCCGCTTCGCGAAATAGCTCACCCATTAAACGTTCAAAGGGGTAACCTGAGGGGCCAAGCTCCATGATTGCGGTTTTAAGCCGATACCGAGCCGCCACGCTGCGGCGTAAACGTTTAAGCAGCACAAATGCTTCATGCTGAATACGACGTGAGCTCATATCTGTCTGTAATAAAGGTTCAATTTCGCGCCAGACTTCTAAAGCCAGTTCTTCACTGGCGCCTGCTCGCTGAAGTGAGCGCAGGAGCTTAGCTTGAGAAAAAGGTTCTGAATGACCCGTTGATTTCGTAATCTTCACCCGCTCATTATATGCTTGTAACAGGCATCAGCAAACACTCTGTTAGTCAACAGAGGTTTCAAGCTGGCGCTAGACGAGCAAATAAACCCAACTCAGTCAGCTCAGGCTACATTGCCAATAAGCGCTCCATTAGGTCTATAAAGCCCGCTAAGCACCATTTGATTTTCAGCACACATGCCAAAGAGACAACAACATCTCGCATTTTCGCTCTCTGTCCAGCTTCAGCGGATGAAATACCCACTGCTGGCACGTTAATTGTTGAGCGCCGTAAAGACCTGATGCCTGACTTTGCCCTGATCGATAAATTGTCAGGTAGAAGCGGGAGCGAACTGATCATTCGCGATGAACGCCGTCCAGACGCATTCTGTTTTTTCAGATTTTCTTCCCTGTTCAGCGGCGGTTGTTATTATGAGCCAGGCAGCCCAGTCTGCTTGCCTTAAACAAGTACTGATTCAGCGTCTACACAAAGTCTGAGTCTTACAGGCTTACTTTAAGGCTTTTATGAGTTTGGTAAAACCATTGTCCTGGCTGATTTAAATCGAGACGTTAAAGACAAATGAATCGTTTGCGGTCTACAGCGCAGTGTCGATGCGGTGACTGCTTTCAATCCAGCGAGACACTTGAAAAACTTGTCCATTTTTGCAGTACTGGCCATGTGTTGTACGCTGAGCAACTGACTGCACGGGGCTTAAATTAAGTCAGGCTCGCGTTCAGATCTGCACTGAAGAAGATTATTAAAGTCGTCTGGTAATTACCCATCTCAATCAAGACCGCAAGACTAACGCGCAAAGAAACGTCTATCTTCAGTGAGCCTGACGATCAAACCTAGCTTGTCCTGCTCATGATTCAAAAAAACAAGACATAAAAAAGCCAGTCCGAAGACTGGCCGTGACTCAAGTGTTACAAAAGAGGGAGGAAATTTCTTTCCTGACTTCTTATAAAGATCTGCCTGCAAAAGCAGTTCCTGATTCAAACCAGCATTCCGGGGGGAAGAGCCATTACTGGATCCGGAAGGCGTTTTCCTCGCTCTTTATAAAGATTGATTATACCGCTTTTATGCCCTTTTGATCAAGATCCCCTTGACAAACAGCCTTTTAAGCGCGAATTCAGGCGTTTTGAAGCCACAAACATTAAGTCAAAAGCTTGAATTTTAGTTAAATTTTTTATTGAGATTCTGCAGCTTTTTAAAGTCACTGAGACATTCCCAAACATCTTTAACGACTCTAGACGCCTTTACAAACAGGGCTAGTCGTCTAAAGAACTGATTGAATCCACTTCATAATCAGATTCATAATCAACCTCAACAGGCTCAGGCATTAAATGCTGTTCCAGCCAATCCACAACAGCCTTTGCAATCGCTGGTTTACCGATAAACTGGGTTTCCTGCTCCGCTTCGACTAACCAGGCAATCTGTTCAGTTGTCTGTTCTTCCTGGCGATTGGCTACCACCAGGCCGTGACCATGCTGTAAGCGGGTGCGGGCAATGTCCATTAGCCCAGCATGGCTCATACCGGCTTCAAATTTAAAACTCACTAAAGCCAGCTCCGGAAAACGTTTATGAACTTCTTCAATCACTTTGAAGGTGGGGGTCAGGCGAATTTCAGAGACTTTTCCGCCACTTGGTAATTTACCGTCATAAACAGATTCTGGCCGATAATCAGCTACTGCCGCAGAAAAAACGCCTGCTACACAGTCATGCTGCTCAATTAAAAACATCACGGTCTGCAAATATTCATCATAGCTTTCAATCTGATGGCAGGGCAGCC
>CAJYHH010000795.1 GCA_913773825.1 Candidatus Sericytochromatia bacterium
GCCGCTTGAATACAGTGAACAGTGCCCCAATAATTTACGTCCATCACTCGTCGCATGCTGGCGACAGCATCTTTGTGAAAATAACAATAATCAGCAATTCCAGCGTTATTAATCAGTACGTCAATCCGGCCAAACTGCTCAAGTGCGCGCTCCATTAAAATCTGGGCCTGTGCTTCTTCTGATACATCTGTACGCACAACCAGGGTTTCAACGCTAAAACGATTTTCCAGTTCAATCGCCAGGGATTCCAGCAAGTCAATCCGGCGGGCTGCCAGCACTAAGCGGCAACCGGCTTCTGCCAGAACTTCAGCCAGGGCTTTACCAATTCCGCTGGATGCACCTGTAATGACCACAACCTGACCCAATAAGGCCTGTTTGCGCAGGGGCCGCTGGTGGATGTTCCACAGTTGTTTACCCCATTTTGCTGCCAGCAGACCGCCTCCAGCCAGCATCAGATTTCGTTTGAGTGCTTGCATTGCTTTCTTCAGCCTCGCAGTATGATGTCAGTTATTTTGTTGAGTTGATATGTTGGGTTGATATGTCGGGATTAAAGGTTTTGGGCGCGGATCTGCCATTCACGGGCTTCATCTGGTTTGCCGAGCAATTCATAAAGCTCTGCTTGCAGTTCACAGGCTAGTTTAAGGGCCTGGGTTTCTTTGGTGCCTTCCAGCGCAAGAATCGCCTCTCTGACGCTGGTCAGCACGTCTTTCCATTTGCGCTGCAGCATCTGGGCCTGACAAAGTTTGAGCAAAGCCATGCCTATACCCGCCTGATTTTTAAGGTGGCGATGAATACTTAATGCTTCACCCAGACGCTCTTCGGCTCGTTCTGGGGCGCCTAGTTGAATCGCCACTTCACCGAGTAAATAACCCACTTCGGCGCGTAAAGCAGCTTCAGGCCCCAGTTCAGCTCTTGCTTGTTCAAAGGCATTTTGGGCCAGTTCCCAATCCTGACGCTGCTGGTAAATTCTGCCTAGCTGGTAAGCACTGATGCCGAGTTCACGCTGTGCGCCTGCTTCGCTCAGATCACTTAACGCGCGTAAATAAGCTTGAATCGCTTCGTCAGGCTGGTTTAAAGCTTCAAGTACCCGCCCGAGCTGGTGCCAGGTTTTGCCGGCTGGACCAGATTTATTGTCTAAAGCCTGTTGATAATAGTCTCTTGCCTGCTCGAGTTTGCCTAACTCCTGACATGCGCGGCCCAGGCGATGAAGCGTTACACCCTGGTACTCAGGCCATTGCTGATGGGCAGTTAAGAGATGGCGATATGCTTCCTGCCACTGAGATAAGCTCAGATAAGTACTGCCCAGCTCAAAGTGCAGTTCTGCTGCTAAGGGATCATTGGATTGATCGTTTAATGCTTGAGCTGCAGCAGCCAGTAAAGCGGGGTTCTGCTTTTTGAGCTTGCGCAGATTGCGTAATTCAACAATATGGCTGGATAGAGCTTGATTCATCTTTTTTTGACCTCGCCTCTAATTTAGCACAGGCTGTTAATACCCGTTTTCAGCAGACACACTAAGAGGTAAACGAACTCTGACTGTTGTACCAAGACCTTTACCAGGGCTTTTAATACTGGCGCGGCCCCCATGGAGTTCTACCAGTTGGCGCACAATCGCTAAGCCCAGTCCAAGTCCGCCATGAGCACGCGAATAAGTGCCGTCAGCTTGTCTAAAACGCTCAAACACAAAGGGTAAAAAGTCATTTTCAATTCCTTCGCCGTTATCGATCACAAGCACTTCAACCTGATTGTCAGATTGAGTCAGTTCAACCCTGACTTGTCCACCTCGGGGGGTAAACTTAATCGCATTCGATAAAAGATTCCAAAACACCTGCTGTAAGCGCGCTGGGTCACCTGAAATCTGAGCGGTTTTTGTTTCAGGCTGCATCAGCAGTTCAATGCCACGTGCATGAGCGGTAGGGCGCAAACTTTCAACCGCTGCTGTGAGGATATCCTGCAAACAAATTTGATGTAAATCCAGCCTGAGTTTACCAGACGTGATCCGGGCTACATCCAGCAAATCATCAATTAGACGAGCCTGGGTGCGGGCACTGCGCTCGATGACGCTTAAACCATGCTGGATTTCTTCAGTGTCAACATCTTCTTCAATTAACATCGTTGACCAACCCAAAATGGCGTTAAGCGGAGTCCGCAGTTCATGTGAGAGAGTAGATAAAAACTCGTCTTTTAAACGATTGCTGTTTTGAGCCAGATCCAGCAACAGGGCGTTTTCGGTTTGAGTTTGTTTAATATCTTCAATATCTGTATTGGTGCCCAGCCAGAGGCTAATCTGGTTTTCAGCATTACGCATGGCGTGAGCGCGGGTTAAGTGCCAGCGGTAAGTGCCGTCTGCCCGTAAAAAGCGATGTTCAATTTCATAGTCCTGGCCGGTTGCAACCGCTGTAGTCCATTTTTCGAGATTTTCAGGCAGATCCTCGGGATGAATCATCCGTGTCCAGCCAAAACCCAGCAGCTCATCCAGGCTCAGGCCCGTGTAATCCAGCCAGGTCTGATTAAAATAATTAACTTGCCCGCCAGCGTCCGCTGTAAAAATTTTCTGGTGGATTGATTCGGCCATAAAGCGAAATTTAGCTTCAGATTCAGCGAGTTCCTGAGCCTGCCTGAGGCGTTCAACGGTTTCCCAGCAGCGTAAGATGACTAAGCGCATGGTTTCAACTTCGTTGGCCGTCCAGTTACGAGGCTGGTTTTCATGTACAGAGATAACCGCTACCAGCTTGTTTTGTCTGAGCATTGGGACGGCCATTGAGGCTCTGATATCGTGTTGATGAAACGCAATCACATGCGCCGGGTCCTGCAAGTCCTGGGCGATGTTATTTGAGATAAAGGCCTGGCCAGCTAATAAAGTTTGCATCAGCTCTGGGCCAAAAGCTTGAAGTTCAAATTCTCCGTTTAAAGGGCTGGTGTCTCGGACAAAAGGCTTGGGCAAATAAATCGTTTTAAGATCAGCAGACACTTCGCCGTAAGTGCAGCGATTAACCCCTAAGTGCTGTCCCAGCATATTGACGGTAATCTGAATCACTTCGGCAGGATCTTTAAGGCTCATCGTGGCCTGGTTCAGATTAGATAACAGCTCTAACATGAGTTGCTGCTGGCGTTTGACGGTTACATCATGGGTAATGCAGTAGAGCAGGTTTTCTTCAACAAAAGGCGCAGCTGTCCAGTCTAACCAGCGGTAGCTGCCGTTAGCGCAGCGATAGCGATTAACAAAATGCAGGGTTTTGGCGCCAGAGGCCAGATGGTCCATTTCAGCCAGGGTCGCGGGGATATCATCTGGATGGACAAAGTCTAAAAAGGGTCTGTTTAAAAGCTCTGCTTCACTCCAGCCTAAGGTACTGGTAAAGGCTGGGTTGATGCGCTTAAAATAGCCGTCCAGTGAGGCAATACAGAGCAAATCAAGTGGAATCGTAAAAAAGCGCTCCATCTCAATCTGAGCTTGTTTTTCAGCTTGAATATTTCGGATTTCAAGTACGCTGCCCTGTAGCTGTCCTGCCTGATAAATTGGGCTGACAGAATATGCAACCGGATAAAAACTCCCGTCTTTGCGGATCAGAATTTCTTCACCCTGGGTGCGGGTGTCTTGAAACAAGACCTGGACAATTGGGCATTCAGTTTCGGGGTATTCACGGCCATCAGGGTAATGATGATGCATAAGCTCATGCAGTGAGTGTCCATCGAGTTCTGCAAAGCTGTAGCCCGTCATATGTTCAGCTGCTGTGTTCATATACACAC
>CAJYHH010000796.1 GCA_913773825.1 Candidatus Sericytochromatia bacterium
GCTGCGCAGTTCAGCTTCTGATTGCTGACGCCTGAGGATATTGCGTGCCATCATGCGATAAACCAGCAAGAGCAAAATTAAATTTGCTGCCGCTGCTACAATCAGGGTAATCAGAGCTTGAAAGACACTCGCCTGGGTTTCGCGATTAGTGGTGTTAAGCAGGGTGGTTTCGTAAGTGACAATTTGGCGAAAGACTCGGCGAGTGGCTTCCATTGCTAAACGGCCTTGACGGGAGCCGATATGGCGACGGGCTGCTTCAAGCTGGCCCGTTTGACGGAGTTCTGTACCGCGTTTTGCAATTCTGAGCTGGTTTTGAATGTGTTTGTCGAGATCTGGTAAAAGGGTTTCGGTCCGACGTTCAAGACTTTGCTGTTTAAGCTGTTCAAGCTCTAATTTGAGTTTAGCGAGGGCCCTGGCTTGTAGATTTAAATAAGCCTGATCACCTGTAATCAAATATTCACGTTGGCTATTTTCAACGTCTTGAAGAGAAATCAGCGTCGCTCGTGCGGTCATCAGGACTTCATAACTGTCCGCCAAAGCGCGGTTATGGCTGATCAGGCGATCCACACTCAGATAAGACAGCCAGGCGTTTAGGCAAAGCAGTAAGAGTGCGGCAACCAGGCCGAGTGCTAGTCTGGGCTGGATCGGATAAAACAGGATCAGTGAACCATATCGGGTTCCCTCTGCCTTCAATCTGCTCTCCCTGTTGAACCAAGCAATTAGATGCTGATATCTCTATATGTTAACAGAGATGGGATTCAACCTGCTCAAGGCAATTTAAATGAAGAATAGGTTTAGCTGCATAGAACAAGCCCCCGCTAAAAAACTTTAGCGGGGGCTTGTAAAAAAAGCTTATGAAGTCAGAGGGTCGTTAGCTGGCGCTTTCGACGGGCTCTTTGGCTTCTTCTTCAGCAGAGGGTACATAGTCCTCGTAGTAGATCGAGTTGTCCTCTCGTGCTTTGAGAACCAATGGTTTGCCGGTGGGAATTTTGCCCAGCAGCAGATCTTCTGAAAGCGGATCTTCGATCAGCTTGGAGATCGTGCGCCGCAGCGGACGAGCGCCAGACTTTTCGTCGTAGCCTTCGCGACCCAGCATGTCTTTGACGCCATCGTCGAAGTGCATCTCGATGTCGGCTTCTTTGAGGCGGTTGACCAGATCGACTAGCAGGATATCCACAATCTCGCGGATTTCGACCTGCTTGAGCGGGTGGAAGACAATGATGTCTGACACACGGTTTAGGAACTCGGGACGGAAGTTCTGTTTCAGCTCATCCATCACGCGTTCGCGAATCCGCTGGTAACGCTCTTCTTCGGCACCGGCTGCGCCCGTGCTAAAGCCGAGGCTGCCGCCGCCTTTTTCAATTGCGCGGGCGCCAATATTGCTAGTCAAAATCAGAATCGTGTTCTTGAAGTCGACCACGCGACCCTTAGAATCCGTCAAACGGCCGTCTTCCATAATCTGGAGCAGGACGTTGAAGGTGTCAGGATGCGCTTTTTCGATTTCGTCAAACAGAATGACTGAGTAAGGCTTACGGCGAACTTGTTCAGTCAGCTGACCACCTTCCTGGAAGCCCACATAGCCAGGCGGTGAACCGATCAGTTTGCTAACTGAGTGACGCTCCATAAACTCAGACATGTCAACGCGGATCAGCGCGTCTTCATTGCCGAAGTAGAAGCTGGCCAGCACTTTAGCAAGCTCAGTTTTACCTACACCAGAGGGACCTGAGAAGATAAACGCACCGATTGGACGCTTGGGATTTTTTAGACCTGCACGGGTGCGACGAATGGCTTTGGAAATCGCCGTTACGGCTTCTTCCTGACCAATGATGCGCTGGTGCAGAACGTCTTCCATCTTCAGCAGACGTTCGGTTTCGCCTTCAGTTAGTTTAGAAACTGGAATTTTAGTCCAGCCTGCAACCACTTCAGCAATGTTTTCTTCACTGACCAGCAGCTGAGGCGACTGGCCGCGTTTTTCTTTCCATTCCAGGGTCAGTTCACGAATCTGATCGCGAATTGACTGTTCTTGGTCACGTAATTCACCAGCCTGTTCGAAGTCATGGTCACGAATGGCTGTGTCTTTTTTCTTGATCACTTCTTTGAGCTCTTTTTCAAGCTCTTTGGCTTCAGGCGGCAGCAGCGAATTGCGCAGGCGCACTTTTGACGCGGCTTCGTCCATCAAATCGATGGCTTTATCCGGCAAGAAGCGGTCAGAGATGTAGCGATCAGCCAAACGAGCAGCTGCAATCAGCGCTTCGTCAGCAATTTTAAGCTTGTGGAAGGTTTCATAGCGGTCGCGCAGGCCCCAGAGAATCGAGATCGTGTCTTCAACGCTGGGCTGATCAACCGTAACGGGCTGGAAGCGGCGCTCAAGCGCGGCATCGCGCTCGATATGCTTACGGTATTCGTCAAGGGTGGTTGCGCCGATGCACTGCAGATCCCCACGCGCCAGAGCGGGCTTGAGGATATTAGCGGCATCAACGGCACCTTCAGCGGCACCGGCACCAATTAGAGTGTGCATTTCATCAATCACTAAGATGATGTTGCCAGCACTCCGGATTTCTTCCATGATTTTTTTCAGACGCTCTTCAAACTCACCGCGGTATTTAGTACCCGCGACCAATGAGCCGATGTCGAGCATCACAACGCGTTTGTCTGCCAGAATATCCGGCACCGAACCCGCTGAAATCAGCTGAGCGAGGCCTTCGGCGATGGCGGTTTTACCAACCCCGGGTTCCCCGATCAAAACTGGATTGTTCTTGGTCCTTCGGCCTAATATCTCGACAACGCGCTGTATCTCTTTCTCTCGCCCAATAACAGGGTCTAAGCGATTTTCCTCAGCTTGTTGGGTAAGATTGGTCCCGAATTCATCCAGTGTGGGAGTTTTCGAACGAGCCTGACTGGTGGTAGAAGCCGTGGTTTCACCCAGCATCCGGATCACTGTCGAGCGTACGCGCGAGAGTTCTACACCAACGTTTTCGAGTACTC
>CAJYHH010000797.1 GCA_913773825.1 Candidatus Sericytochromatia bacterium
ATCTATATATATTAATTAATTTATCTTACGTTTTTTATCTTAGGCCTCGTGTATAGCTTGAGTCAAATAAAAGCAGTATAAAAATCTTGTTAAAGCGCTCTCTCAAACATCTGATTAAACATCCCCTTGGAAAGACAAATGAACCAAAGGCTATACTTAAAAGTATGAGTTCCCCTGATATGCAATTTCTTTGGCAACAGGCTGATGCAGCCCAAGCAGAAGCCCAGAACCGCTACCCCGAGATGCGTTGTCTGACTGGTTGTAACGACTGCTGCAAACATCATGGCAGCCCAATTACCCATGCCAGCGAATGGCAGGCGATCGAAAACTGGCTAACCAGCAGGCCTGAGCTTGTAGATCAAGTGCGACAGCGTCATCAGGCACTTAAGCAAGGCTTACAAGCAAAGCTAGAAGCTCTAACCACACCAACTCTCAACGAAGCTTTATTTGCTTTACCCTGCCCCTTTATTGCAGACAGCCCTGAAGGTGAACGCTGCTCGATCTATAGTGTCAGACCGTTGACTTGCCGGGCCTTTGGCAATACTCTGCTTCAGCCCGCTGTCAGCCGTGAAGATCTCTATACTTGTGCCCCCGAACAGGATCGCTGGGAACAAGAACTGCCGATGGCAGAGGTTAATTTACCCCTAAGAACTCCTTTATTTGAAGCTTTAGCCAATGATCGGCGCCGTTCACTCTTAAGTTTTTTAGAGCGTTATCTACATCAGTCAGCCAGCGATGCTGAAGCGGCAGGCCATGCTCTATGAACCTTGTTGAGCTTTATGAACAACAAACCCCTGAACGCCAACGCCTGTTGGATGAAGTCAACTTTTTGGCGGCTCATCTGCGTGATGATCTAATTCTGGAGCAGTATTATCTGACCTTAAGTGCTTTAACAGCCCGGCTCCAAGCGCTTCACCCCGAGATTCCTTGTCCAACTGGCTGCAGCAAATGTTGCGAATCCTATGCCTTACCAGAAGTTCTGGCTTCTGAATGGCAGTTGATTCAGCAAGCATTAAACGCTTTATCTTCTAAAAAACAGTCTCAGATTCGCACAGCTGTTCTGGCTTCAGCAGAAGTTTTAAACTCTGAAGGTAAGCTCAAAAGTCCCCGCCGCACCCATAAATTTTTTCAGTGCCCTCTGCTGATTGAAGGTCAATGCTCGGTTTATGCCTTTAGGCCTTTTGACTGCCGGATTACAGGTTATAGTTTTTCAACAAGTGGCGAACGTCCTTTGCCCCATTTTGTACCCCCAGGCCAAGCAATCCCTTATACCTGTTCACCAGAACAACAGCGTATGCTCACAGAACTCGAAAACCAGAGTCGGCCTTTAGAATATGTTTTTATGCCCCAGCGTGAACCCCTCTGGGAAGCACTCAAACAAATCGAACCCAGCGATCAGCCCCCTGCTCTGCTGTTAAAATATCTGCTCAACTGGGCAAACACTTAATTAAATGCCCAATAAGTAAGCAAACTCATATCTAAACGAAAAGGCCGGAGTGAAATTCACTCCGGCCTTTTTAGATGATTTGTTTAACTCGCTTAAGCAACCGGCCACTTGCGACCAGCTAACTCGCTCTTAGGGTGTCGCGCCAGGAATTGCTTTGGTTGCAATGATGCGCTCATACATCACCAGCTCAGAAGCACTGGGCTGATAACCTTGGCGATGGCGATTGAGCAGTTCAAGCGCCCACTGTAGCTCAGCATCAGCGGCAGCGACATTGATCATCACGGCTCCAGGAGCAGCTGACGGAGCGGCAGGCGCTGCGGGCTGAGTCTGGAAACCTGGCTGCGGAGCTGCTGGTGCGCTACTAGCACCTTGAGCAGCCTGCATCCGGTTGTAGATGTCAGTATAGCGAGCCACTTCCTGTTCACTGGCCTGATAACCCTGCTGTACCATCTGCTGCAGCTGCTGAGCCCACTGAACTTCTTCAGGAGTCACGCTACCGGCAGCAGCTGTGGGAGCTGCTGGCTGAGCCGGTTGTGCTGGAGCCGCAGGCTGAACAGGAGCGGGTTGGGCAGGTGCAGCCGGCTGGCTAACCTGATTACCCTGCTGCTGGTAGCGCGTAAAGATGTCAGTGTACTGAGCAACTTCTTGCTGGCTGGGCTGATAGTTTTCAAACTGCACTTTGTGCTGCAGCTGCATCGCCCAATCAATTTCAGCCTGGGTGACAGGTGCTCCTGTGCTGGTCGGAGCCGTTGGGCCCTGAGCCGGAGCAGCAGGCGCTACGCCATAAGTGGCAAGCTTCATCTGAATGTCGTTGTAACGGGCAATTTCAGCTTGGTTCGGCTTATAGCCTGAAACCACTTTAGCTTCTAAATCACGCGCCCACTGAACATCAGCAGCGCTAGCACCCTGGCTGGAGGTCGGCTGCCCAGGGGCAGTCGGAGCGGTGGGCTGACTGGGCTGAGCAGGCTGAGCCTGTTGGCCAGGGGGTGTATAGATCAGGCGCCATTTATTATTCAGCTGTTTAGCCAGCTGAGCCGTCAGGTCACCCTGTTCGATCCGGCTGCTGCCGTCAGGACTCAGGTAAGCCAGACGATTTTTGTCGACGCTCCAGTTCCCGGTTGGGCCCTGAATGCCGTTGGGATCTTTAGCAGCCTGGTTCCAGACATGCATCGTGCCGCGGGGATGGGCATTGCCCAATACGATATAACCAACTGAACCCATTGCAGGGGTGTTCTGAACCGGAGCAGCTGGAGCTGTCGGCTGAGTGGGTTTCACTGGCTTAGCAGGCTGACTCGGCTGACTGGGCGCAGTTGGCTGAGTAGGTTGAGGCTGATCAGCCTGGCTGGCCTGATAGCGATTAAAAATGTCTGTATAACGGACAATTTCTTGCTGAGTTGGCTTATAGCCCTGGTTATCGATCCGGCTTTGTAGATCGATCGCCCACTGCAGTTCCTGCTGGGTAACGGAGTTGTCGATTTCGACAGTCGCCGTCTGACCAGGATTATAGTCGGGCTTTGCTGGCTGAGCCGGAACAGCAGGCTGAGCGGGCTGCGCCTGATAACGGTTAAA
>CAJYHH010000798.1 GCA_913773825.1 Candidatus Sericytochromatia bacterium
ATAAAGCAAAAACGGCGGATCGTAAATGCTGGCTAAAAGCTGAGGATAATCTGGATCACCCTGAAATAGGATCTTGAGATCCAGTGAGCAGACCTGCTGGTAAAGCTTTTCGGGATCTGTTGCTGCGCGAAAAGCCTCAAATTCACGCAGTAGTTTGGCATTAAAGCGTGGATGAGGCAAATTTGCATATTCGCTCATTGGAGCCCACCAGGCGGTTTCAATGCTGCCAAAATGATCCAACAGCAAGCGCCAACGCACGGGGCCAATTTCAGGAAAATGATTTAAGGCGACGCGAAAGATTTTTTCGCGCTCTGCCAGGACCACGCTCAGCGCCTCAGATTGGCGACGCTAGCAGCGTAAGTCGAATAAGACATCGCGCCATAGGGACGCAGATTGGTCGGCTTACCGCCGGGATAGCCGTCCCAGGTGTCGGTTTTACCCAACATGGTGTAGTCAGGCATCAGAGTGATCAGCGTGCCCTGGTCATTGTGAACTTTGACATAACCAGCTTTTAAGTGCTGGCGATAACCGGCCAGATAAAAGTCAAACGGCGTGCTGGGGTTCATATCGACCATCTGGATTTCGGCGCCGCGCTGCAGTTCATTCATGATCAGAGCGTTGCCGCCATAGGTATGCAACCAGTTAGCTGCACCCTGATCCGGAACCGGCCGAGGCGGCACACGCTGGGGGCCATCAAAGATCAGGCGCATTTTGCCCTGCTGGAGTTCAGCGGCCACCACTTTGCCCAAAATAGTCGGCGGTGGAAAGAGCTTAGCAGGATCAAGCAGGGCGTTATTGCCCTGAAAAGTCAGGCCGCGCTCAGGGCTCATGCTCAGGAGTTTAGACGTAGTCAGACCGATCATGTCCATAATCGACTTCATTGGGATGCCCGACACTTTAATTGAGTTCGGCGTCATAATCAGCTTGCCATCAGATGTGGGGGTAATCGTGCCTTCCATCTGAAACGGCACCCAGATCACCTGCTTCATTTTTCCTGACATCCGGATCATGCCAGGCAAAAATTCCACCTTGACTTCTTTAATCGGTGAATCCGGAAAGTTGAAGGTGTATTTGTTTTTGAGCCGGGTGATGTTGTCCTGGTCAATTTCCATTTCAGCGCGATAAACATGCGTGACAAACGAGCGCACGTCGTCAAAAATAACGGGATCGCCCTGGCGTTTGGCTTCTAAACGGCCTTCGAGGTTTTTAATTAGAATCCCAATTTCAGGATCAACGCGTAAAAAAATGTTTTTCATCACGGCATAGGTCGGATCGTTAGGGGTTGTGGGGTTATAGCCGTGAGTGTCAGGTGCAGGTGTGTAAGTATTACCCTGAGTGGGATCATAAGCGGGCAGGTCGGGGTAGAGGGGGTTGCTCATGCGTGTACCACCGCCGCAAGCGCTCAGTAACTGGGCACTTAGCGCTGCCAGAACCACTTGTTTCAGGATTTTATTCATTACTCTGCACACTCTCTATCTATTCTTCCTCTAGTATCAGGGGCTTAACCAAAAATCTTGGCTGACCAGACTAAAAATTAAACCAAAGTTAAACCACACACAACCCAAAGATAAATTTAAAATTCAACGCAGCGCGTTAATTGACACAGATTAAATTCAAGCTTCAAACCATTTTGTTACAAGTCTGGAGCTAAAGCCATAAATCCCTGCGTTAAAATAGCAATCAGCCCCGGCGAAGATGTTAATTATCCGCCAGGGCTGTTGTCAAATCAAGAGTTGAAATAAAAGATCAGGCTAAGACGCTGCCGGAACGTCTTCATACTCTCGCATCAGTTCATCAAAGGCTTTACGCCGTTTGGTGCGTAAAGGATTAAGGTCTGGATCCTGCTTGGCCATGCGGCGAATGCCGTTTTCAGCGTGGAGCTGCAGGGCCTGACGCAGGCTATTAAAAGCTCGATCCAGATATCTTCCTTCTTTGTTGCGCTCATATTGTAAGCTGTGCAGGGACGCCAGTTCATAATGAGCAGGCCAAAAATCCGGGCTCATTGAGCGAGTCAAAACCAGAATCAGTTCTGCTTCATCAAAACGTCCAGCATGTGAGCAGGCGTGAGCCATGCTGATACAGGCTTCGCGAATTTCTTCTAAGCCCAAAATCGAATTGTTCTCAGCACAGATGACTTTTCTAAACGTTTTGATGCTGAGTTCCCAGAGCCGTGAGCGTTCAGGTTCTTCGCTCAGCTGGGCCAGATGAAAACACAAGCGGGCATATTCATCGAGCAGATAGACATCGTCTGGGGCGATTTCCAGCGCCAGGTCATATTGTTCACGGGCCTGACGAAACAGTTCCAGACCCCGCTCACGTGAGCCTTGCTGATTTTCGGCCTCATAATGAGAGCTTCCCCAGAGATAATAAATCACGCCTAAACTTGTGTAGAGATCGGCATGGGTAGCGGGATCCCGCTCAGCTTCAATATGTTGAGCGCGATACTGCTCAACGGCTGCTTTTTGGGCAGTTTCAGCCCCTTGAAAATGGGCATGACTGAGTTCAAGCTGAGACAATAAAGCCTGGAGCTGGTAAGAACCCGTAAACCGGCGCAGGCCTTCATGAATTTTTTGGCGCGCTTGTTCTTCTTCATGCTCTTTAAGCAAAACACGGACTAAAGCCGCAAAGGTTCTGAAATCACTCGGGTCCCGTTCGAGCATTTGTTCATAAGTGGTGCGAATATCATGGGGCGCGATGATTTTATCGGTCTGAACCGGGCTTAAGCCCGCTAACATCCTTAATTCATCACGCGCATTAATTTCTTTGGTTTCAAAAAACACATCAGCAAGTTTATCGACCACTTCACGAGAGGGCTGGCGCTCTCCTGACTCCAGCAAAGAAACATAAGACGGCGTAACGCCGATGCGTTCACTGAGGGCTGTCATGGTGAGTCCGGCTCGCTTGCGCAGGAGCGTCATACGCTCGCTAAACGGCGTTGCCTTGGATGCCTTAATCTTCTTTCTGGCCACGATAGAGGTGTCCTTCTTAGGTATAGTCTAGAGATAGCTGTTTAATAAATCCATCTTACTAAAGCCCTGATTAAGACATAAGCTTAACCATTGACTGAGGGTATTAAAATTTCGACAAAATAGACTTGAATTGCGACCAAGAGCAGTTTTAATCCATGATTCTGACCCGCTCTGTCACATCGTCAAAAAGGCGCCAGACCTTGGCGATTTTCGAATTTCCCTGTCAAAGCTCTGGGATCTTAGTCCCAATTGCTTTAAGATGTGCAATTGAAGTGTTTTAGCTGATCTGAGAACGACCTGTGAGGATCCGAATGGAAAGCCTGCTCTATCGAAGCTACGAAGTGGCCTCCGCCAATCATCCCTTTCTGCTTGAAGAAACCATGACCTGCGCCCGCATGCTGCTGGATAAAACCTCCTGGGACGTGATTCAACAAGCCGTGGTCCAAGAACATCTTTTTGCAACTTCCAGCGCTACCACTGCTCAAAGTTATCTGCGCGCAATTCGCTTTCGCTTAGAAGGGGCTCCGCCTGAACTCTTAGCGCTGATTGCCCATGAAGACGAACGCACAGCTTGTTATACCTTGTTTTTTATTCTGATGCATAAAAACCGCTTGTTGCGCGAGCTGCTTGAAGAACCCATTCGCGATTGTCGCTTAGAAGGGATTTTTCAGATTAGCCGTTCAGATATTCTCGACTTCTTTGAATTTAAACGTGAAAACAGTGCTGCACTTAGCGAATGGTCAGACAGCACTTGGCGTAAATTCTGGGGCAACACCCTGAAGTCAGTCTTAGAAACCGGTCTGCTGCAGGGTTCTGAGCCGCTTGAAATTGTTACAGCCCCCGTACCCGCTGCTTTGCGCAAATGGCTCCTCAGTCAAAAAGAACAGCTGGCCCTGTCGCTCTTGCTCGACCCAGACGTTTAAGTTTTAAGCGCTTCTAAGCCTCGATTATGACTTCCAGCTCATTTTAAGCCTGCTGATTGACGGCTTATCGCTTTGTGCTGCCGCTGTCTGCTTTTCTTAAGACTACGCAGCGTGTTAAAATAAATGTATACAGGTGAATAACCGTTGATTCTGCTCTAAAAAGTTGCCTCTGCTGGCGCTTAGAGCCGGATTGATGGTTACTCAAGCACAAGTAGATCTCATGGGTCTGCTGTAAGCAATGACTGAGACTCAGACTGATTTTGGTTGTGTTCTGATTAGATTTAACCGCCCCGAGAATGACAAGCTGACGGAACTCAGCTTGATCAAACGGTGTCCCTGATAAGAGCGACTCTGAGTATGTCCTGATTTCAGGTCCCTTTAAGCATCACATGTAGAGCTTCTCGGTGTGAGATTCACAAAGATCCATGGGGATCTGTTCTGCGTCTTCGACGTTTTCAGAGTGATTGGATGGAGGCTATCGATGACCCGACTTATGCAAGATAAAAACCTAATTGGCACTTATGTGCTCAAGTTAACCCGCAGTTCTGACCACGAAGGGGGAGAGGCTTTGCTCAACGAGCAGGTTTTACCTCTGAGTCGGAAAGACTTTCAGTTTCTCTATGCCCTGGCCCATTTGCAGCATCGTCACGGGCCGATGCTCTTTGACCCAGAGCGTTTGCTTGAAGCGGTCAAAGCACTGTTCCCACGTTATGAAGCTCCGGCCAGCTTAAGGGTTACGGGCCCTGAGTTTGATCAGGCTTTTGATCAGCGACTTGAAACCGTGCTGGCTGACCTCGAGCTTAAGTCAGACAACGCCAGTGGTCGCCGTTGGCGCAGTCTGCTCAATTCACAAGCGCGGCGTTATGCCATGGGTTTAGACAATGTGATGCGCTTTGAACTGATGTCTGAGCTGCGTCAGCATCGTGATTTGCTTGAGCTCATGATTCGTCACTATGAGCAAAGCAATCAGCTACCGGCTTTAAAAAGCCCCGCTGGGCGCCTGTATCGCTTCTTTGTGCCTGAACTGGCTGCTGATGAAAGTCAGCGCCGGATTCATGAACATGTTGCAACTCATCTGGGTTTAGCTCGCGAAGCCCTTCAGACTGCGCTAAGTGAAACGTCTCAGGAAAATCCTGTCATGACACCGATTCACGGACGTGAGGGTGAGTCTGATTGGGAGACGTCAACCCGCGATGGCTTTATGCTGAGCGAAAAGCTGACCTTAGAACTCTAAACTCTGTTACTAAATCTCTAAAAGGCCAGAGCGTTTTCTCTGGCCTTTTGGCTTGTTGAGGCTCCGTTTTAAACAAGAGCCTGCGAGTCTGCTCTCAGGGCTCTTGATGTAAACTGATGTATTACATTTATGGGAGCCGTTATGGATTCAGGATTAGAGCCCTTTTCACAGAGTTTGAGTTTATCAGGTGCAGGGATTAAGCCCACACCTGATAGCTCCCAGTCTCAGACTAAACAAGATTTTCTGCCCATGTTGGGTCTGGTCTTTTTAGGTTATGACTTAGAAGCTTATGCCAAAAAACTCGCTGAACTCAATGACGGATTACCCCTGCCTCAGGTCTTTAGCTGGGAAGAACCCGAAGCGGTTGAGCATCAATTGCGCTTAGAGCCCGAAGACATTAAAACCGTGCTGGTGTTTGAACAGATTCTGCAGCAAAAGCGTAAATCCGGCAAACACTATCAAGCGATGAAAGAGCTGTCTGAACGTCACCCGGCTCCTGAGCTTGAAATGTTATTGATTACTTATTTAACCCAGTGGTTGCCGAATGAAGCAGAATCCCGTTTTCATCAGCAACTCGAAGCCCACTCTGACTGGCTCTTGCTGCGCAGCCTGTGGTCGACCCGCCTGATGATGGAAGCCCCACCAGAACTGATGCCTGCGGCTCTGGCTGCCTTTAAAGAGCGCATGCAAAACAAGTTTGAATTGCATGAACATGTCTCTGGCCCTGTGGCGGCCGATCTGGTCAATACGTTTTACTACGCCACGGCGCTGTATTTTTTAAACTCCAATCAACCTGAGCGCTGCTTATACAGCATCAATGTTTTAGAACGTACTGGCCCTCGTCAAAGTGCGCTTAAATTACTTGAAAAACTCCTGCTGCAAATTGACAGCAATGGTCAACGAGACCAGCTTCAGGACTTTGTTGCACCTTTTCGAGCTGAAAAAATGCGTGACCTCAAAGATCGGGTTAAATAAACAACTGTCTGTTTAAAGTTCAAGTCATTAGACCTGTTGTGACAGCTCATAGAGCCAAATAGAGGTTCCACAAGCCAGCACAGACCTCCAAACAATCATTGTAAAAATCAAACATTTTCGTCCTTAAGCGATTGACCAAAATCCGATACCGTT
>CAJYHH010000799.1 GCA_913773825.1 Candidatus Sericytochromatia bacterium
CCTGGTGTGAAGACGGCTATGTGCCCTTAAGCAGTGAGGAAGCCGCATGAGCCCTAAACCCACTCCCCCCAGCTTGTGGTTACCGCTGATTAAAGCCGCTTTACCCGGAACAGCTCAAGCGCCTAAACCAGGTCCCTTGCCAATGCCTGAACTTGAAACACTTAGTGAACTGCCCGCTGCAACACCGGAAGCCAGGCTCCTTAATCAAGCAGCGGCTCTGGCAGTTGTTCAGCGCGCAGGCGGCAATGC
Organism: Candidatus Sericytochromatia bacterium; assembly: GCA_913773825.1. GTDB lineage: Bacteria > Cyanobacteriota > Sericytochromatia > UBA7694 > UBA7694 > CAJYHH01. The sequence continues at coordinate 250 of CAJYHH010000799.1, forward strand.
TCTGCGCCGCAGTCATGCAATGCCCGATTTGGCACCAGCCGAAAACCGACCGGTAATGCCGGCTGCCCTGGTCAGTTTGTGGGAACGTTTAATCAACTTGAGCCGCAAAGCCCGTTATAAGCCCGACTGGCAGATGCTCCAGCGCGAAATGCTCGATCTGCTTCACGCTCATCACTGGCGTTTTCCACATCGTTTACTGCCTGAGTTATTAGAATTTGGCAATAGCGAAGGGCGTGAAGATCCTGAATTGCGCTTAGGAATTTTACCTTTATTGGGTCAGCGTGGTTTATGGCTGGCGGGTGGCCCGGCAACCGCTTTAGCAGTGCGTCAACCCTGGAACTGGGTCATTGATTTAGAGCAAATGCCCAACCCTAAACACCTGAGTGAAGTGAATCCAGCTTCAGCTCTGTTAATCCTGATGCATCTGCGCCAACACAGACCTGAGCAAGCGCGTGAACTTCTGACCCAGGCCTGGGAGAAACTCTCACCAGCGCTTAAAACCAGCCTGCTGCCAGCGCTTAAACAACAGCTCAGTCTGGCTGATGAAGCGCTGCTGGAACAGGCGCTTGATGATAAACGACGCGAAGTCCGAGAGCAGGCTCAGGCTTTGCTGGGCCGTTTGCCCGGCAGCGCCTATGTCTCACGCATGCAAACTCGCCTCTGGCCCTTACTGAGTCGCAAACTGTCTCGCGCTCATGGCGCAGAAGAACTTGAGTTACGCCTGCCCAGCTGGCCAAACCAAGCTGCAGAAGCCTTACAGTGGCAGCGCGATGGCCTGGATAAAACCGGTTTTGTCTCAGCTGCAGGCCGATCCTTGATAGCCGAAATGATGCTCAAACAGGTTCCGCCAGCCAGCTGGGTGCAGCAGTTTAACTGCAGCCCAGATCAGCTATTGGATCTGATGATTCCATCTGACAGCGCTAAACATCTGATTTCAGGTTTAACGGCTGCCACTCGCGAATTTGGCGATCAGGAGATGGCAGCCGCATTTTTGCGTAAACCTCAGCTCTGGAATAAAAATCCCCCCGGTAAACTCTTACCTGCGCTGATGACCCTGATTTTATCGCCAGAGAATCATGCTGAGTCTTATCTTGCAGCTTTGCAGGGAACAGATAATGGGATTCCAGCTGAGGCCTGGGGCGCACGTCTTGAAAGCCAGACTGTCAGTTCAGATCTGCTAAAAGCCTGGCGCCAAGCCTTGCCCGAGCATCTGGCTCGCTCTAGTAGTCTCAATCAGCGCTTTGCCCTGACTTTACCACCGTTTTTAATTCTGGGTGCCCAACCCACTGAGCTACCTGAACTTGTTGAAACCGTTCAAGCGCTGCTCTTACCCTGGTCAGAACATCTTGAAGGTTCATACGCCATCCAGTTTGAAGAAATGCGGGAACTACTCAAAACCCGCCACGATTTGTATCACCATCTGAGGGAGCTTAACTGATGAAGTCTTCTGATAAACCGTCTAAATCATCTAAATCCACAGCACAAACCACCCCCAAGCTGATTTTGCGTCAGCATGCTGAACAGCAATACGCCGAAGAGCTACAAGAGCTTGCCAAAGCGGATACCCGGCCTAAACCACCCAACTGGAAACTCTCTCCCTGGGCTGTCTCAACTTATTTGCTGGGTGGGAAACTCGCTAACGGTTTGGAGATCACGCCCAAATATATTGGACAGCGCCGTTTGATTGAAGTCGCGATTGCGACACTTGCCACTGACCGGGCCCTATTGCTGTTGGGGGTACCGGGTACGGCTAAAACCTGGGTTGCAGAGCATCTGGCCGCAGCGATCAGCGGCAGCTCAACTTTGCTGGTGCAAGGCACAGCCGGCACAGGTGAAGAAGCAATTCGCTATGGCTGGAACTATGCCCGTTTATTGGCAGAAGGTCCTAGCCCTGAAGCTTTAGTCCTGAGTCCTGTGATGCGCGCCATGCAGGAAGGCCAAATTGCCCGAATTGAAGAGCTCACCCGCATTCCTGCTGATGTTCAGGACGCGCTGATTACGATTTTGTCGGAAAAAGTCCTGCCGATTCCAGAGCTTAACAGTGAGATTCAGGCCACACGGGGCTTTAACCTGATTGCAACAGCTAACGATCGCGATAAAGGCGTACACGAACTCAGCAGCGCGCTTAAGCGTCGCTTTAATACGGTTGTGCTGCCAGTGCCCGAAAGTATCGACGAAGAAGTTGAAATTGTTAGTCAACGCGTCGCCGCTTTAGGCCAAGCCCTCGAAATCCCAGCTGAAGCCCCGGCACTTGAAAAAATCCGCCAGGTTGTTACCGTCTTTAGAGAACTGCGCCAGGGCGAAAGTTTAGACGGCAAACTCAAACTCAAACGTCCCAGCGGCACCCTGAGTACGGCAGAAGCCATTTCGGTGCTCAACAATAGTCTTTCCTTAGCCGCCCATTTTGGCAGCGGTGAACTGTCAGAGGAAGATCTAGCCGCCAGTTTAGTCGGTGCGGTGATTAAAGATCCGGTTCAGGACGCATTGGTCTGGCGGGAATATCTTGAAACCGTTACCCGTGAGCGCAAAGGCTGGCAGGATCTGTATCAGGCCTGTCGGGAGCTGGTTTAGGGCTATGAAGGCTATGGGCTGCTGGCTTTGGGTCGTGAAAGCCTTGAAGAGAAACGGACACAGAGCATGAGCGATTATCAGCTGTATGGGATTCGGCATCATGGCCCAGGCTCAGCGCGTCAGCTGCTTAAAGCGCTGGATCAGCAACAGCCTGACTGTGTGCTGATTGAAGGGCCCCCCGAAGCCCAGGAAGCTCTGAGCTGGGTTGGACATACCGATCTCAAGCCACCAGTCGCGCTGCTGATTTATCGCCCCCAAGAAGATCTTCAAACGGATGCTCAACCCTTGGAACGTGAAGCGGTTTATTATCCGTTTGCTGAATTTTCACCCGAATGGCAAGCTTTACGCTGGGCCCAGCAGCATCAAACTCCCGTGCGCTGGATGGATTTGCCTCAGAGTATTCAGATGGCTCAAGCGAGTTCCGAGCCTGAAGATCCACAGACAGAGCAGACCGATCCCTTTGCGCTGCTGGGTTTAGCCGCAGGTTACGAAGATGGTGAGCGTTACTGGGAAGATTTGGTTGAACATCGCCAGGCCGGTGAAGATGTCTTTGTGGCGATTCAGGAACTCATGACGGCGCTGCGCGAAGACCAGCCTGTGTCATTACGTGAGCAGCAGCGTGAAGCTTATATGCGCCAGACCTTACGTCAGGCGCTTAAAGACGGTTATCAGAATATTGCGGTCATTTGTGGCGCATGGCATGTACCGGCTCTTAATCCCAAACTTCCCCTGAAAACGGATAAAGATCTTTTAAAAAATCTGCCTAAACTCAAACTTGAAACCAGCTGGATTCCCTGGACTCATAGCCGTTTGGGCTGGACCAGTGGCTATGGCGCAGGTGTAGAATCCCCCGGCTGGTATGACCATCTTTGGCAGCACAGCACCCAGTCAACTCCAGCCGCTCTGAGCTGGATGGCACGCGTTGCCAAGCTTTTGCGCAACAAAGAAATGGATGTCTCAAGTGCCCATCTCATCGAAGCCGTTCGTTTAGCTGAGACCCTTGCTGCTTTGCGCGATAAGCCCCAAGCGGGCTTAAATGAACTCAATGAAGCCACCAGAGCAGTACTGACTTACGGTCAGAATGGCCCCTTAGAGCTGATACAGACAGAGCTGATTGTGGGTCATCAGCTGGGAAGTGTCCCGGCAGAACTGCCTGAAATTCCGCTGCAGCGCGATCTCAACCATGAGCTTAAACGCATGCGCCTGAAGATTTTGGCCGAAGAACAGTATCTTAAGCTGGATTTACGCAAAGATCGCGATCGCGAAAAAAGTGCTTTTTTACATCGCCTGCAGCTCTTAGAGATTCCCTGGGGTCACCTTCAGGAAGAATACGGTCGCAAAGGCAGCTTTGGCGAAACCTGGAAGCTCGACTGGGAGC
>CAJYHH010000800.1 GCA_913773825.1 Candidatus Sericytochromatia bacterium
AATTGGCGACTATGTCGTGATGGGACATAAAGTTCATATGATTAGCCATGTCATTTTGCCCTTTGGCGACAAGCTCTCGCTCTATGTCAAAAAAGTCAGCATTGGCAGCGGAAGCTTTATTGGCGCAGGTTCACGGATTGGTCCAGGTGTAAAGATTGAAGCCGGAACCAAATTGCCGGTGCTCACAGACTGTCCGGTTAATGCTCAGATTCATGCTGAAGACTACATCCGTAAACGCCCTGAGTCCAAAAATCAACTGACAAAACAGACTAAAACAGCTGAATCACGCTAAATGAAACAGCTACTGCTTACAGCCTTTCGGGCCTTTTCTGGCCTTGCCTGGCACAGACTGGAAAAGTCTCTGGAGCAGCCCCGTAAAACCCAGCTCAAAACCTTACAGCGCCTGCTTAAACAGGCCAATCTAAATCAGCCCATTTCTGAATATCAGGCTTTTAGTCAGCTGCCCTTACAGACTTATGAGGATCTTGAGCCTCAAATCCAGGCCGCCATTCAGACTCAAACTAACTGGCTAAGCCGACAAAAACCGTTTACTCATGAACCCACCAGCGGATCTAGCGGCGCGAAGAAGCTGATTCCCTATACGCCCGCTCTCATTCGTTCCTTTACTGAACTGTTTCTCTGTTGGGCCCATGATCTACTGAGCTATGGCCCAAAGCTTACAGGCGGCAGACTCTATTTCAGTGTCTCACCTCAGTTTCATGACACTGAATACGGTTTAGCTGACGATAGCGAATATCTCAGTGGCCCAACTGCCTGGTTATTTAGACAATTTGCCCTAGTGCCACCTTCCGTTAAAGCACTCCGTAAACCAGAGGATTTTTTACGCGTAGTCAGCGCCCATTTACTGAGTGCAGATGATTTAGAAGTGATTTCTGTCTGGTCCCCCAGCTTTTTAATTAGCCTGCTGGACTATATTCAGACTCATCCGCTAGAGTTAGCTCAAGCCCTTGAACAAAGCCAGGTGAGTGGCGGAGGCCGAACTTTTGCGCTCAGCCGGCCTAAGCCAGGTAAAATCAAAGCTTTAAAAGCCAAAGATTTTACTTCACAGACGCTGTTTCCTGGGCTTAAGCTGATTTCCTGCTGGGGCTCACATAACGCTGCAATAGGCTGGCGCGAGCTGCAAAGCCGCTTTCCAGGTGTCTTAGTTCAGGCCAAAGGTCTGCTGGCCACCGAAGCTCCACTAACGCTGCCATCTGAAAAATACCAGAGCTTTTTACCCTTGATCAATCAGGTCTTTTTTGAGTTTATTGATCAACAGGGCAAGGTTCTGCTGATCGAGCAGCTGCAAAAGGGTGAAACTTATGAACTGGTGTTAACTCAGGCATCAGGCCTGTTGCGCTATCGTTTGGGGGATCTGATTAAAGTGACTGGCAAAGTTAAAAACACTCCCTGCTTTGATTTTGTCTCACGTGCTGGTGCGCTTTCAGATTTAGTCGGTGAAAAGCTCAGCGAAGCTTTTATTGCCGAAATTGCAGCAGCCCATTTTCCGCAAAGTTATTTCTGCTTGGTGCCAGACTTACAGACACGTCACTATCTGCTGTTTAGCAGCGAAGCCTTAGATAGCTCTGGTTTAGAAGCAGCCTTAATGCACTCTCCCCATTACCATAACGCCATCAAACTCAAACAGCTGATGCCTTTAGAGCATCATATTGTCCCCGATCTCAACAAACGGCTGAAAGACTATTTTGTCACAGTCAAAGCGATGCGCCGTGGCGATATTAAAGACCGCTATTTGTATAACAATGAAAATAATGGTCAGTTAAGTCAGTTTCTGAAGGGCTAAACAGCTATTTAGATAAGCCAAAGGCGGCCCGAAGGCCGCCTGGATAATTAATCATCTAAGCCTTAAACAAAACGATTAATGGCCAGCAGCGGTTTTTTTACCGCCGAGAACTTTCTGACCCGCTGTTACGACGGCTAAAACCAGTGCACCAGCAATTAAGCCAACCACCGCATTAAGGACGGCTTCAAACAACCCGCCAACAAAGGGCACATGTACAGCATGAACCAGATGTTCAACCTGATGGTGCAGCCAAGGGATACCGTGGACTAAAATCCCGCCACCGACGGTAAACATCGCCACCGTGCCCAAAATTGACAGCCCTTTCATCATCACAGGCGCACCCTGCAGCAGCAGTTTACCAACTGATTTTGAAAAATTGTCTGGGCGTTTGCTGAGCAACAGGCCCAGGTCATCTAGTTTGACAATCCCAGCCACCAGGCCATAAACGCCGATGGTCATGACTAAACCAATCCCAACTAAGACCGCAATCTGCATGCCAATCGGCGCAGTCGCTACGGTACCCAGCGAAATCGTAATAATTTCAGCTGACAAAATAAAATCCGTGCGGATGGCGCCCTGGATTCTTTCTTTTTCAAAAGCCACCATATCTACAGCAGGATTGGCAACAGCAGCTTCAAGTTTTTCATCATGCACTTCTTCTTCATGTTTGTGCAGGAATTTATGCGCGACTTTTTCAAAACCTTCAAAGCAGAGATAAGCGCCGCCAATCATCAGCAAAGGCGTTACGGCCCAGGGAATAAAAAAACTGATTAGCAGTGCTGCAGGCACCAGAATCGCTTTATTTTTAAGCGAACCTACCGCCACAGCCCAGACCACCGGCAGCTCACGCTCAGCATTAACACCGGTAACCTGCTCAGCGTTGAGAGCCAGGTCATCCCCCAGCACCCCCGCCGTTTTGGTTGCGGCGACCTTGGTCATTGTGGCGACATCATCAAGCATTGAGGCAATGTCGTCTATCAGGAGTAAGAGGCTACTTCCAGCCATAACAAGCTTCCTTAATGGTTAAAATAAATTGATTCAGAGATTGTAGCATCTTAAGCTTCTGTCAGCGACGGGGGCTCGTCACACTCTGCTGTGGATCAACAGGCTGTTGCCTGGCTCTTTTTAAGCGGTGGCGATAGAATACTCAGCAGCCAGATCTCATTCATCACCATTTAAACGAGTCAATAATTTGAAACTTTATTTTTGCT
>CAJYHH010000801.1 GCA_913773825.1 Candidatus Sericytochromatia bacterium
ATAGACTGAATCGATCAGTCACTAAGGGGAATGACCTGGCTGTACTCCAGACTGGCCTTAGCCCCCACGGTTGCGCTGATACCAGGGCCGGTCGGAATATTACCGCGAATATCCAGGCTATTGCGGCTGGTCACGGACAAGGAGACATTGCGTTTGCCGTCTTTTTCGACAATATTCAAGCTTAATACCGCATCAGACTTAAAGTCCGCTCGGGTCACGCGTAAGCGACGCAGTGCCTGCTCGACTTCAGGGCCATCTACTAATCCAGTGGGCAGTCCAGCCTGGGTCAGCAGATTACGAGCGTCCGTTAAGACATCCCGGCTAAAGTTCAGGCCTGGAATAATAATCCCAACCTGCTGGCTTTTTAAGCGGCCATCATCATAACGCACCAGTTTGCCCGTCAAGCCATATTGCTGACTCCCGCGTGTATAGCTGGCCTCTACTGAGACCCCACGAGTGCGGTCAACGGTCAGCGCTTCACCCTCATCCCGACGGCCGTTTTGATTGATATCATTAAAGTTATGCTGAGTCAGCTCTTCGACGGTCACTTTTCCTTTGCCGCCGCGCTTATTCTCTTTTGAGCCCTGGCTCACACCCAGTTCATAAGTCTGAATTGTGCCAGTCTGACGGGTCAGCTCAATAAAGTTCAAAAATTCACTGCGCGCTGCAGCAGCTTCAGACGAAGTCAGACCATAGCGGCTTAAGCTGTCTGTAACCCCATTCAGCAAGCGCGAAAACTCACGCACCTGAGCTGGATTTTTGAGTCGGATACCGCCCATGGCTTCAAAGCGGGCCCGGCCTTCAACGTCAAAGAGCCAGGCTTTGACCTTGCCGCTGACTTCACCGCCTAAGCGCACGCTGAGCGTATATGAGCCATCAAGCTCTTTACTGCCATTAATGCTGGCAACCAGTGAAGCGGTGCCTTCTAGACCTAAGTTACTGTTAACCGTGCGCCCGGCTGTAATCCCAGCCGTCAGCTCAATTGAAAACTTACCAGCATTGCTGTCTAAGAGGCGATCCAGCTGATTCAACTCACTCTGATTCTGAGCCTGCTGACGGCGCAAGGCTTCTTCACCGCGCACAATAAGCTGATCGGTCTGGGTAATGTCAGTTTCGAGCCCTTGATTAGCAGTTGTGGCGGCAGTGAGTTCAGCCTGAGCGCCCTGAATCCGGGCATCTGTTGCAGCAGCCTGAACTTCAGTTGCCGCTACTTCAGAGCTGACCTGGCTGGCATGGCCGCGCGCAGAACGAATCGGCTCTTGCAGCTGACGACCAAAAGCGCTGGCCTCAGCTTGTGAAAGATTGTTATTCGCATCAGCGACTAAAGCTTTAGCCCCGCTGATGGCCTGCCCCGCTACGGCGCGTTCACGGCCAGCAGTCGCTAAACTCACCTGAGCGGCATCTAAACTGGAAGCCGCTGCCGCCTGCGACTGACGCGCCTGTTGATTGGCCGCACGGGCGCCAGGGTAATCCTGCCGACCCGCAGCAGCGCCCGCAGCCTGATTAGCGGCACGCCCCTGCACAGTCGCCGCCTGAGCCTGTGCAATCTGGCCATTGGCCTGACCCACGGCGCTGTCTGCGCGTCTGAGAGCCGCCTGGGCTTCGAGATTGCGCTGACGAGCCGCTTCTAAGGCGACTTCAGCATTGACCAGATTTAAAAACGCATTCTGAAAAGCCTGAGACGTTCCCGGAATACTGCGCAAAGCCGCTGCGCGGGCCTCTGCCCCACTTAAACTGCCGCTGCGAATCTGATCGCGCAGGGACGAAAAACGCTGCACAAAGGTCACTAAATCACTTTGGTCATTGAGATAAGTCTGCAGCGCCCCAGCAATGGTTTTGGTTTCATTCGCGCGCTCGCGCTGGCCGACTTCGATCTGGCCTAAGCGTTTATAAGTGGTGTTAATAAAGCGGCCTAAATTATGCTCATGGCGCTGTTCAGCAGGTTTATCCTTGAGCTGTAGATAAGTCGTCGCAATCGTGTTGAGGTCGCTAAGCTGCCCCTGCAAACGAGAAAAGGTTTCGGTGTCGAGATCTGCAGCCGCTGCACTCAGCAGCTCTGTGGCAGCTTGGATTTTACCGGTGAGTTCGTTAACGTCAGCAGTTATCTCACGGCCATTTCGACCATCCAGGCTACCAATGCTGCCATAGAGCCCGGATAGATTTTGTAATAAGGCTTTGGTGCGTTCTAAACTGGCAATTTCTTCTGGTGAACCACCCTGCTGAATTTGAGCGTTAAGCGTTTCAACATTCTGATTGAGCTCTGTCTGGCGCTGATTAAAAATGGTGCGCGGCGACTGCTGATTCGTGTAAAAAGCATCAAGGGCGCTAAAATTGCGCCCGCGCTGAGGTGGAATTACCGCATCATTGGCTAAAGCCGCTAAATCCAGCGGGGCAGGTCCGGCAGCGCTCTGGACGGGTTGTGAGGTCTGAAATAGCGGTGAAGCCGCCAACACACTTTCCGCTTCACGATACAGGGCCAACACAGCCTGACGAGTCTGCAACTGCAGCTCAAGCTCCTGACGTTCTGGTGCATCAGGGCCTAAGGCGTTGAGACGTGTCTGTAAATCCCTAATCCCCGTTTGCAGAGTTTCAAGATTCTGGGGCAAAGTAACGCTGCGAAAACGCTCAAGCATACTGCTAATCGAGGCGTTGGCGCCACTGCCCGTCAGTTGCTGTAGATTCTGCAAAGCTTCATTCAACTGGCTCACTGGCGCACTGGCTTCACCCGGCTGCCCCAGACGCAGGGTGTCCTGAACTCGACTGGCCAGATTTTCCAGATTGGCTTGAGGGGCAACAGTTGCAGCAGGCGGACTCGAAGCTGTCGCAGCAGGCAAAGGCGGCCCGCCAGGTCGAGTCAGACCCAGAGACCGGTCGAATTGAGCTGGTGATAGAACTCTCATGCCTGTGTTCATCCGCAAATCACTCCCTTAGCTGACTTTAAAGGCCTTTTGATTATAATAGCAGCATAAGAGGTGGTGAGTGGTGGGTGGTGGGTTCAAAGACAAAATACAAGATGGGCTTTTGGGATTTCCTCTTAAACCCACCACCCAAAACAGTCGGCTTCGGCGAATTAGACTGACTCAGTCAGCAACTTGCTTAAACAAGCATCCGCTTCGGTTCATGGGTTGTTTACGTTTCAACATGGTCTGTACATGTCGGTGCTCCATACTCAAAACAGAAACAAACCCTACCAGGAGTCACAAGATGCCTGACGTTAAATTGATTGACCGGATCCTGCTCACCTCAACTCTGTCCTTGACTTTAATGGGCAGCCTGTTTGCCTGTCAGGGTAGCGTCCCCACTCTGGCCACAGACTCCAGCAGCAACAGCAATACAGCAAGCGCCGCTCAAACTCATATGGGCTTTATGGGCGGTGGGCCAGGTGAACGTCCGGGTGGTCAAAGGTACCTCTGTTGTCAGCGGCAGCACCACGTATAATCCTGAGCCTGCTGCTAACAGCTGCACCAGTGACAGCGGCATCAGGCAGATTATCTGTCTGGCAGATGCTTTAAAAGCCACTTTAAACGCCAGCCAGCTGGCGACGCTGCAGCGGACTTATTCAGTTAGCGAAGCCAAACGCTGGTCCACTTTACCTCAGCCATTAATGGGCGATATGGGCGACAGCAGTCGGGTTGGCTTAAATTTTGGCGAGATGACAACTGAGCAGATTCAGGCGGCCAAAGTTCTGCTTAAAGCCATGACCAGCACGCAGGCAAATAAAGGTTGGCAAGAAGTCCAGCAAATCTTAAATGCCGACGAATATTTACAGGCCAATGGCGCAGGCAGCGTCTATGGAGCCCAGAACGATTATCTGGCCTTTTTAGGCACACCCGCCACAAGCTGCACCTTTGAAATTCAGTTTGGCGGCCATCACTTAGCGCTTGCCAACACTTACAAAGACGGTAATTTAACGGGTGCAACTCCTTCATTTAGAGGTTTAGAACCCTTTGCCGCCTTTAGCTGGAACGGCAGTAATAACCAGCCCCTGCAGCAGGAAAAAGAGAGTTTACAGGCCATTTTAGCCTCTTTTTCAAGCAGCCAGCTAGCCACAGCTAAAATCAACCGATCATTTGGCGATGTGGTGGTCGGCCCACAAAAAGACGGCCAGTTTCAAGCCAGCCCATCTGGTATCAAAGTCAGTGAATTATCTGAAGCCCAAAAGAACCTGATTATCACCGCGATTAAAACTTATGTAGATGACATCGCAGGAACCGAATTTTTACTCCAGAACTATCTCTCAGAGCTGGATCAAAGCTACATTGCTTATACAGGCAGCACGGACTTAGCCAATCACGGTGATTATATCCGCATTGACGGCCCTTCGGTCTGGATTGAATACTCCTGCCAGAACGGCGTGATTTATCAGGCTACCCATCCTCACTCGGTCTAGCGTGATAAACAACTCGACTATGGGGGAAATCGCTAAAAACTGGTAGCTCGTAAAGCCAGCCTAAAATGAAAAGCCTGAGAGCTCAATACTCTCAGGCTTTTTGTATTTAGATATTTACTAGCCGCTAGCGACTCGCGATAAGCCACCAGCTCTCACAACAGATACCCACCAGAGACCTGAATATCCTGAGCGGTGACCCAGCGACAGTCTTCTGACAGCAAAGCGGCAATCAGCCTGCCCACGTCATCTGGCTGGCCGATGCGGCCTAAAGCCGTCTGGGCCGCCAAAGGCTCGATATATTCAGGATGTTTGGCAAAAGCGCCATCGGCTAAATTGGTCACAACTGGCCCGGGTGAGACCGCATTGACGCGAATCCCGCGTGGACTCAGTTCTTTAGCCAGATAGCGTGTTGCACAGCTCAAAGCCGCTTTAGAGGCCCCATAAGCCGAAAATCCAGGTGTCGCCAATTGAGTCGCATTGCTTGAGACATTAATTATCTGGCCCCCGTCGCGCAGCAGCGGCAATAGGGCCTGAGTCAGAAAAAACGGTCCTTTAAAATTGGTGTTAAAAATCTGGTCATAATAGTCTTCGCTTATCTCAGTAAAAGGCATGCCACCCCCCATTCCGGCATTATTGACCAGATAATCAAACTGACTTTGCTGCCAGCGCGTCTGAAGTAAATCTTTAATCTGCTCCACAAAGCCCGCAAATTCACTGACACGGCTCACATCGAGCTTCAGCGCCAGAGCTGAGCCACCAGCGGCTTCAATTTCGTTCATTGCCGCTTCAGCCCCCGCCTGCTGGCCTCTGTAAGTCAGGATCACGGCAACACCACGCTGACCCAACTGAATCGCTGCACTCTTGCCAATTCCTGAACTTCCGCCGGTGATGACAGCAATTTTCATATCAATAGCCTCTTTAAAAGTGATAGATTTTAAACATTGATGGGGAAATGTTTTCTTGCTTTCATCGTGTCATTCAGAACAATTTTTCAATAGCGCTAATCCTCGCAATTGATTGCCTAATCCTGTCAAATGATTTGAATAATTTAGTCAGGATCGAGATAATAAAAACATGGATGCCCTTACAGAACTCAAACAATTGACTTTACAAGCCAGCACCCAGCCAACTGAAACAGGTATTCCAGGCTTGGTCATGATTCAGGGCCTGGTGCCCGAACACCAGCTGGCAGCCGTCTATGAACCGATGATTGGCCTGACGTTACAAGGCCGCAAGCTGTTGACCATTGGCGATAAGCTCTTTAACTGCGGCCCTGGTGAGTATTTTGTTTTGCCAGTGGATCTGCCCGCTACAGCCCTTGTTCAGCAAGGCCCCCAGGGAGAGCCTTATCTTTCGCTGGGTCTAAGCATCAAGCCAGAGCGCCTGCTCAGTCTGCTTGAAGAACAGCTGACCACAGAGCCGGGTTTGCCAGCAGCTGGTTTTGGCTTAAGTCCGGCAAGTGCTGAACTGCTCGATGCCTGGCGGCGGCTCTTCAAGCTAATGCACCACCCAGAAGATATTCCGGCTCTGGCTGCAGCCTACGAACGCGAGATTCTTTACCGCGTACTTAAAGGCCCTCAGGGTGATCTGTTACGGGCAATCGCCAGCCCAGAAAGCGCCCTGGCAGAAATCCGCAACAGCATTAGCTGGATTCGCAGCCATCTGACTGAGTCTTTTCAGGTTGAACGTTTAGCTCAGCAAGCTGGCATGAGTGAGTCTGTGTTTTACCGCCATTTTCGCAGTATCACCGGCCTCAGCCCGATTCAGTTTCAAAAACGCATGCGCCTGCTCGAAGCACGCAAAAGCCTGATCAGCTCACAACAATCAGCGGCACAAGTGGCCTGGGCTGTAGGCTATGAAAGTGTGACACAGTTTAACCGTGAGTACTCCCGCATGTTTGGATCACCCCCAGCAACAGACGCATCACGGATCCGGCGGGAATTAGCATTGTCCCGCTAAGCCTTTAAAAACTAACCGCGTTGGTTTGCTGCCAAACCTGTTGAGCTCGCACTTTTAACGGCCCCTGAAGCTCTATTAGTTTAGATTCAACTTGTAAGTCTACAGACATCAGCAGTTCTCTGAGTTTGTCATCAACTCTTTCTCTCAAATCCAGATCTTCTGAAGCGGGTAAATCAATTCGAGCAGGGCTTTCAATCGGCAGATAAAAAATGTTGTCTAGCTGCTCTAAAGCATTTATGACATCCGGCAGCACAGCTTCTAAATCAACATAATCAGAGTCAGGCTGGCAGAGTACATAGGCCAGCAAATCCAAGGGACTGCGGTCAAAGAGTGTATTGGGGCCACTGTCATATAGGTTCTCAATTGCTCGATTGAGCTGGGCTTGATAGTCTTCAAGATTGGGTGGTGAAGCAAATAAATAACCCTCTTCAGCCAGCTGATAATAAGGTTCTGGCAGTAACGCGTAATCAGGCAAAGATCTGCTCAACTCAGCTAATAGCGAAGTTTTACCGGTAAAGTGGGCGCCAATAACCGCCATTTTCATCGGCTGACCAAACGATTGGGTCGATGAGCTTTAAGATAATCAATAAAGGCCCTTAACTTAGGCGAGACCTGATAAACATTGGGGTAATAAAGATAATAGCCATCAGACATAGCGGCGTATTCTTCTAAACAGATCATTAATTCGCCTCTGCTGACCTTTTCCTGAATCAGGTTATCAGGTGTGTAAAAAAAGCCCATGTCTTTGAGGGCGCAGTCTTCGACAATCATAGAGTCATTAACGATCAGCGTACAGGGAGGCGAAATCGAGATATCCCGTCCATTTTCTTCAAACTCCCAGCGCTTATACACCACGCTGTTTTCAAAGCGATAATGAATGCAGTCATGCTGAAGTAAATCTTTGGGGTGCTGGGGTTTACCGCGTTTTTTTAGATAAGCCGGTGAAGCCGCCACAACAAAGGCAAAAGGCGGTGAAATCCGAATTGCGGTCATATCTCCAGCGGTGGTTTCAGACGGCCTGATGCCCGCATCAAAACCACTGCTGACAATATCAACTAAAGATTCTTCAAAATAAAGATCCAGCGTAATCTCCGGATACTGTTTGCGAAAGCCTGCTAACACAGGCCCAATCACCATCGGCCAGCTGGCGCGCGGCAGATTAATCCGTAAATTCCCCGCCGGTTTACCCGTAAAGCTGCTAAGTTGCTCCATCGCTGTCAACAGCTGTTCTAAAGCAGGCTGATACTGACTGAGAAACTGTTGGCCAATTTCAGTCAGTGAGGTGCTGCGGGTGGTGCGATTCAGCAGCACGCAGTTCAGGCTTTTTTCCAGCTGTTTAATCGTCTGGCTGACGGCTGAAGTTGAAACACCCAGTTCACGGGCCGCCGCTGTAAAGCTGCCTTTTTCGGCTACCAGCTTCAGCGCTATCAAACCATTCAGCAAATCAGTTTTCATACTGTAAGACTCTGATTATTTGGGATTATTTAGAATTACTTAATAATTCATAAAGCATTATCCCATTTTTCTTATGGATAAAGCAGCGTAAAGTAATGAGGGTAGCAACAGAAAAACATCTGCTGTCGACAGCACACGAAAGGTCACTTTCTTTATGACACAAGCTTACGCTGCTTTTAATCCCACCGAACCACTCGGCCCTTACCAGTACAAAACCCGCACCACAGGCCCCAAAGATATCCGCCTTGAAATTCTCTACTGCGGCATCTGCCACTCTGATTTACATAGCGCCCGCAACGAATGGGGCGGCGCTCACTATCCCTTAGTGCCTGGCCATGAAATTGTTGGCCGCGTCACCGAAGTGGGCTCAGAAGTCACCAGCTTTAAAGTCGGTGAACTGGCCGGGATCGGCTGTATGGTTGATTCCTGCGGTGCTTGCGAAAACTGCGACGCTCACGAAGAGCAGTTCTGCCTGAATGGCTTTACCGGCACTTATAACGGTGTTGATAAAAAAAGCGGCGGCTACACCCTCGGAGGCTATGCCCAGCACATCGTCGTGGATGAACACTTTGCCCTGCATATCCCCGATAACCTGCCCTTAGAAGCTGTGGCTCCGCTGCTTTGCGCGGGCATCACCACTTATTCACCGCTGCGCCATGCCAAAGTTGGCAAAGGCCATCGGGTTGGGGTTGTCGGCCTGGGCGGCTTAGGTCATATGGCCGTTAAATTTGCTGCAGCCTTTGGCGCTGAAATCACCATGCTCAGCACCTCAAAGTCCAAAGAAGAAGACGCCCGCCGTCTGGGTGCTCATCACTTTGCGTTGACTACCGATCCTGAAACCAACAGCAAGCTGCAGGGCCACTTTGACTTTATTATCGATACGGTCTCTGCTCCTCATGACCACACCAGCCTGATTGGCATGCTGCGCACCAACGGCACCTTGATTATTGTAGGCGCACCACCTGAACCAATGCAGATTCCAGGTTTTGCCCTGCTGATGGGCCGCAAACATCTGATGGGCTCACTGATTGGCGGCATCCGCGAAACCCAGGAAATGCTGGACTTCTGCGCTGAGCACAATATCACCTCAGATGTGGAAGTGATCCCCGTTGATCAAATTAACGAAGCTTAC
Source organism: Candidatus Sericytochromatia bacterium (assembly GCA_913773825.1). Lineage (GTDB taxonomy): Bacteria > Cyanobacteriota > Sericytochromatia > UBA7694 > UBA7694 > CAJYHH01. The sequence goes on from CAJYHH010000801.1 coordinate 8,937, forward strand.
GAACGGATGCTCAAAGGTGACGTTCGCTATCGCTTTGTAATCGACAACAGTACCTTCCAAAACGCCTAATTTTTCACTTATAAAACGAAGGCCTTCTCTGTAGATTTTTACAAAGAAGGCCTTTTTACTTATCCCAGATAACTCACATGACCAGCAACTTATAGATTTTCACGAAAAACATAGCGAGCACCCGAAGCAAATCCTGGAGCAGCAGAGCCGCTCATTTCTGAGGGCGTCGCCAGGATGGCGACAGACGCCCGAAGACCCTGCCGGAGGCACCGCATGGATGCGGGGCCGTGAGGTTGAGCGGTTTCGCTG
>CAJYHH010000802.1 GCA_913773825.1 Candidatus Sericytochromatia bacterium
TTAGCTGCCATTCATGATTTTACGCCCAGATTGCCCTGGCAGCTCTATCGCATGACTCAAGCTTATTTTCACCTTTGGAGCATGAAGGCCTTTATTCGTTTTCTCAATCAACATCAGGTTCACAAAGAGGCGGTGAGCGTATGAAATATCTGCTTGTGAGTTTAGTCTGGCTGACGGCCTGCAGCAGCTCTACACTCACTCCTACGCCCACTCCTACACCCAGTCAGTCTGCAGGCGCTTTGCCTCGTCCATCTGCCCCTGCTAGCCAACAGGCGATTGCTTGTGTAAGCGCCACGGTGGACACAGCCAACTGGCAAACGGTGACTGAAACGGGGTTTAGCTTTAAGCTGCCGCCTGACTGGCGTAAACAGACGATTCAGGGCGTTGATTCGCTGGTGGGACGCTGGCAGACAGCTGAAAACCGCTTTGTCTTTTATGATTACGGTGGTTTTTCCAGCACGCTTGATGAAGCTCGTGAGATGTTAAGCGATTACGCTGAGTGCTCCCTGATGACAGGTTCTGTTCAAGCCCGCGTGATTTCGGGCTTTGATGCAACGGGCAACTGGAACGGCGGTGGCCCTAAACAGGTTGTTGCTGGGGCCTGGCGTGAGATTAAACCGGGTTTGCATCTGAGCTTTACAGCTGCCAGCGATCAAGCTCAGGACCAAGCGCTACTTTACGCGATTTTGCGTTCGATTCGCTTTACGCCCTGATGGGACTAAGTGCTCAGGTTGTGCAGGGATTGCGTTTGAGCTTGCGCGGCAGTGAATAAAGTCTGAGCAGGGTTTGAATATCGCGTGGGCTGGCCTGAAAAACGCTTTTACTCAGGTATCCATAACCCTGAGGCCCCATTAAATCACCATCTCCTTTGCTGTGGCCCAGCCCCAGAGCATGACCCACTTCATGCTTGGCAATTGCTAAAAGCTCATAATAAGAAAACGGTACGGGTTCATGCACACTCATGCCTGAGCCTGGCTGGGCATTTACAGCCAGATAAATGATGCTGCGATGACGCATTTTGCCTTTTGAGTCTTTATAAAGAATCGGACAATAAGCCAATCCCCAAGCGTTTTCTTTAAAATAATGTTCCCACTGCACGCGAATATCTGCTGCTTCAGGTCTGTCTACAAATTTAAACCTTAAGGCTGGAAAAGGGGCTGCCCAGGTTGCAAATGCTTCGTGAACCAGCGGAACATACATGTCTGGCTTGGTTAGGCATAAGGAACTTCTGGCACGTAGACTTTGAGCGGAAACTCTTCGGGAAACCAGCGCTGGGTTTCAAAACTCTCTGTGCTGCGATTTTCTTCGCAGAGATAATCGTCTGCTTGAGCGCCAAACTGCAGGAAGCCAACTAAGGTAAAAATTGCGAGTATTTTTTTCATTCTTTCCAAATTAACAAATCTATCCTGACGAATCAAGTCTTGATTGTGTGTTTTTTTTAAGCTTGTTTTATGTATTTGTGAATTTTTAGTCCGCCTTTCGTCCGCCTATTGGGGGCACTTCCCTTAAGTCAGCCGCTTATGTGAAGCTGATAGCGTCATTCTTTGATTTTTGCCCCTTATTGACTGGCGCCCCAAATTAAAGGCGTTAAAAAAGATTAATTTTCTTTATGATGTAAATTTAATTTGAAGAATTTATCTCAAAAAGTTATGGTCAAATAATCGATTTGTAATCTTTGAGATGGGTTGGGCTAGACAAAATGCAAACCAGTGGCGCTTTAAATGCTGCTGTCAGCCAGCTTTTTCAGCGGCTAGACAGCAATCATAACGGACTGAGCTTAGAAGAATTACAAAGTCTTGATCCCAATCAAGACGGTGAGATCCAAGCAGGGGAGTCAGAGTCTCTTAGTTCTTTATCACCTGAAGACATCGGCTTGCTGAACAGCACGCTTTTACAAGCGCGAAGCTCAGGTTTAAAACCTGCAGATATTCTCTTCCCAGATAAAGCGTATCAGCCGCAATCTGAAGTGATTGCTTATGTCTCAGGACCTGAGCCCGCAATCGCAGCGGAGTCTGAGCAAACTCTGCGTTTTCCCACTCCTGTCCCTAAAACACCCTCAAGCGTTGTGGATGTGCTCCAGCAGCAAAACGATAATCCTTATGACTTTCGCAATCCTGACGTCATGGCCAAAGCGCTTAAGTTGCAAGCGGCTGGCACAACCTATGAAGCCAATGCCATGAATCCCAAAAACTATTTAATTCTGCGCAACCTGGATAATGGTTTTAGCATTGATCCCAGCCAGCCCAATCGATTACCCAGTATCGGGACTTTGCCTTTAAATACCTTTTATTCAGGCGGTACGCCCAGAGTCACAGACGGCGCCAGTTTACGTAAAGAGGCCCTTGATTATTTTCGTAATCAGATGACTGCGGCTTCTGGAACGGTTCCAAGTGATGCGGATATCAAAACCTATATCAAGGGCATGGGCGATTTGCTGATGCTGCAATTTGGCGCTGACGGCAACGCCAACTATACTCATTCCGCTACAACGGGAGCCTCTAAGCTGGCAGGTTCGAGCACGGATTATTCGGGCTTTCGCCCACCGAGCACGGTAGATGCCTATGTCTGTAATGATATCCATGGGGCGATCTCAGGCTTTCGTCAGAATCTGATGGGCCAGGAGTC
>CAJYHH010000803.1 GCA_913773825.1 Candidatus Sericytochromatia bacterium
CGCGGTTCTAAAATTAACTGTACAAGAGTGTCGACAACTTTTTGAGCATCATACAATGGCGGGACTGGCTGAGCTTCATGGCCGGTATAATTGGCAGCATGTTCAAAGAAGGGAGTGTCCATCGCCATCGGCATAACGGTGCAGATCTGAATGCCTGTTTGGCTTTCTTCAGCAAGTTCCTGGCGCAGGGACGCATCAAGCCCAACAATGGCATATTTAGAGGCTGTATATGAGCCATAATAAGGCGCTGGAATTTTACCCAGCGCTGAAGCCAGATTAATCAGCGTGCCTTGGCCCTGCTGTTTAAACTGGCGCAGAGCAAAATAACTGCCGTAAATCGTGCCCATTACATTGGTAGCAATCACCTGAGCGTGATCAGCTAGCGGAATGTCTTCAAAGCGTCCTAAGGCGCCTACTCCCGCATCGTTGATCCAGACATCAATTCGACCAAAGTGAGTCAGTGCTGTTTCGGCCAGCAGGCTCATATCCGCCTCAATCGAGACGTCAGTTGGTACTGCAATCGCATGGCCTCCCAGCTCAATGCACTCATCGACCAGTTGAGCCAGCAAAAATTCGCGGCGGGCTGCCAGAACCAGTGAGGCTTTGTGCTGGGCCAGACGGCGAGCTACCCCTTTGCCAAAACCGCTTGAAGCTCCAGTAATCACAATCACTTTGTCTTGTAAACGTTGATCTGTCATATTATTTTCCCACTTTCACTTAAGTCTGTATAAGTCTGTAATAAAGTCTCTTTTGGCAGGTTTTAAGACACGCTGGACGAGAGAGAGATGTCCTTAAAACCGGCTTAGCGTTAATAAACGCTTTAAGTGATATCCTAATCGAAAGACGATTAAAAGTTTGTGGACTGTTGCGTTAAGATTCAGCTTGAAATCTCTAAGCTGCGACTTCGATCTGATAATAACGCGCTGAAAAAGCCGAATAAACCGCATAAAGCATCAGGCCTACAGCGACAATTCCCAACAATATTTTGCCAAAAGGCTGTGAAGCGATAATATAAAGCGCTCCCCCTAAACTTCGGGCTTGATTGGGATTGTGGTTTAAAGCAGCCTGGACTAAAAACCAGCCAATAATACAAAACACAATGCCTCGGGCTGAGATTCCCCATTTGGCAAGCTTGATAAACCCAGAACGGGTTTTGGCACTTAAAGCGCTGAGATCAATCTCATCTTTAAATTTTTCTTTAAAGGCTTTATAAATCTGATACAGGCCTACGCCACAGACAATCAGGCCCGTAATGGCGACCGCCCAGGCACCCAACGGCTGGGCCAGGATGTGGGCGGTCCAGGACTTCGTCTTATCTCCCGTGCTGTTGAGATGTAACAGCACTCTAAAGACACCTATCGACAAAAATAAGTGAAAGACCCCCACAAAACCTGCTGAAATCCGTTTAAACATTTTTTTGTGACTTGAGGATGGCTTGCTTGCTGGACGTGTACTCTGGCTGTTTAGACGAGATTGAGCGGGATTAGGCTGGCTATAAATCGCTTTAATCAAAAACCACAGCCCATAGCCAGCAAAACCAATGCCTAACACTGTTAATAAAATGGGCCCCAAGGCGTGTTTTGATAAAACCTGGAGCGCACCGTTGGAATCGGTCAGGCGACCTCCACTCCCAATCGCAAACTGAAAAGCCAGCAAGCCGATGGTGGCGTAATTCAGTGCTCGGGCAATAAAGCCAAGCCGGGCCAGGCGTTCGATGCCTTGATGATGAGCCCGAACCAGTTTGCGACCCTTTTGACTTAATTCCATGCCTGACCTCCGCAGCGTCTAAAACTTTATAAACGCTATCATCGCTGGCCAGGCTGCTGAATTTCTGACAGTAAGCACTAAAAATCATGCAAAAATTTGGTCTGACTCGGTTTAGAGCGGGCTAAAATCAGCGATTAAAATTAGGCAGATCGATGCCGCTGAGTTTGCGGTACAGGCTCAGAGCATGTGTATCTGTCATATCCGAAACAAAACAAGCCAGGTTCAGATAGTTTTCGTAGTCTGAGTCATACCAGTCACGCTGAAGCGTCAGAAAATAGGGCTCCGGGATCAGTTTTCGGATCCGCTCAGAGCGCTTAGAACCACGATTATGGTACATTTCGTCGATTAAAATCGTCAGTAAGCCGTTGAGTACAGAATGGCCCGCAAGCTCAACTTCCACGACTGGCTCATAGCTGTAGACATGGGCATCTGTTAGCTTGTACATCTCGGTCAAGGCCTGGCGCTGGCGTAAAGGCAAATCATCCAGCAGGCTATTGGCATAACGGCCTTCGAGAATCAGGTTTTCTTTTTCTAAAAACAGATCAGCGATTAAATCAATTAGATGATTAATTGCTTTGACGCGCAGATAAGACGCTTTTTCAGAATGCAGATAACAGCGATCGATCACGTCTAAATCAACGGCCCCACCGTTATCGTCAGTGGCCAGCGCGTGATAACTGTCAATCAGAGCCTGGTCAGGAATTAATCCAAGTTTATTGCCGTCCTCAAAGTCAATAATCACATTACAGATATCATCAGCGGCCTCAACTAAAAAAGCAAAAGGATGACGGGCATAAGACTGCATTTCATGAGAAATCCGTTTAAGCTGAAGAGCTTCGGCCATGGTAATCAGACTCTGGCGATCACTTTGAAAAGCATTGTATTTTTGCTGGCAAATCAGCTCTGATTCAACCGGCAAAGATTCTTTGGGATATTTGCAAAATGCGGCAAGGGTGGTCAGCGTCAGATGAAAACCACCTGGAATCGCTGAAACCGCTGGGGGGGTCCGTGACAGGATTCTAAACCCTGTAGCATTGCCTTCAAAACAGAGCAAATCTGCTTGCTGAGCAGGGGTTAATTGAGTGAGCAGTTCTTTATGGCGACGAAAAAAATCGGAAATCGCGGATTCACCAAAATGTCCAAACGGAGGATTACCGATATCATGCGCCAGTGAGGCTGCTGCAATGGCGGCACCCATGTCGTGACTGGCAATTTTAGCGACAAGCGGATGCTGGGGGTCAGCTTGCTCAAGTTTGGCCCAGACCGTCTCGCCTAGTGAACGCGCCACGCTTGAGACTTCCAGGCTGTGTGTTAAGCGATTGCGGACATAATCGTTGCCCGGCAAAGGAATAACCTGGGTTTTATCACCTAAGCGACGAAAAGCGGCTGAATAGATAATTCGGTCATAGTCTTTTTGAAAGCAGGAGCGCCCTGATTGTCGGAGCTGGCGCGGTTGGGGACCAGGGGTGATTTTTTCAAAACTGATCAGGGCATTCCAAGCGTCTTTAAGTGGCATGTTGGCTTTCCAAATACAGGCTAGACTATCATCATACCTTGCTGTCAGCTGCTAACATACCCAATTTTCGGACAATTAGTGGGGGGTAAACACTTGGACAGACGCTCTATAGAGCGTCTGTAAGATAGACAAAATCTCTAAATAATTTAAATTGGCTTAAATCAACACATTATCCAGCTAAATCAGAGGTATAAAAATCCAGGTTGTTTTGCTGACAAAGCGCATCTCCGAAGACTTCACGTTCTGCGTCAAATAAAGTGGGTAATAAATCAAACGGCATATTTTTAGTCCGAAAGTCTTCCCAGAAAAAGACTTCTCCGTTTTTATTCCAGATCAGACTGACCCCACCGTCTTGAGAGACCACAAAGACCGCAATATTTTGAATCGCTGCACAGAGTTTAGCCGCTGAGCGATGACGCATGCCGGTATGTTTGAGATCCAGAATTTCTGTTTCGAGCTGGCGGTCAGCTA
>CAJYHH010000804.1 GCA_913773825.1 Candidatus Sericytochromatia bacterium
CAGACGACCCGTAATTTTGGGAACAATCTGCACCTGCTGTTGAGAAATGACAGTACCCGGCAGCTTAAGCGTGTCAGCCAGACGCCCTTGACGGGGAATAGCCACAGCCACAGCTGTCGGAGGGGGAACTTGATTTTTAAGAGCTTCTTCACGGGCTCTTTTTTGCTGAACACGGCTACCCACAAGGGCAGCAAAACCGAGGACGACAACGAGGACGCCCGCGATAATTAACCATTTTTTGTTCTTCATACTTGATATCGCACTCTGTGCTCTATTGAGTTGCTAGGAAATTATGACTTTTATATCGCAATTTGATTAAGTGCTTTATAACCTAAATATTTTAGCATCTAAAATATTCTAGCATGAAAGGATCCAGAACATGCGTGAAGTCCCACACATCTTTGCTGCAAATCTCTCCATTTTTCACCAACTTTTCCCCCTACCTGAGAGAGTAAGCCCAACTTAGTCCCACCAAAAATACCAGATTGAACTCCCTTTCACCGTCTTTTTTAGATTATCTAGCGTCAGCACACCCTGGTAAACAATGTCATCGCAGTATAAAAACTGCTCCTGAGCCAACTTAAAAGCGCCTTCTTCATCAATCGGGGGTCGTGAAACTTTCATCTCAACAATGTCCTGAGTCATGGCAACAACCTCAGCCCCGTAGAATTGATGCCAATACTGATGGATCGCAACCTGTTCTTCTGGCATCGGGCAGGCGTTCCAACCGCCAAATAATAAATAAGCGGCAGCCTGCCAACACTCAGAGGTGGGAATCAGAGAAAGATAAACATGTTCAAGCGGTTCCTGGCTGAGCACATCATAAGGAGTCGCAAAACGTTCCACTGGGTTATACTCTGGATTAAAGCCGATTTCTTCCATCTCTTCAGAAAATTCATCCCCATCATCTGACTCCTCATCAAAATCAGCCAGCTGATCTTGACGTCCAGCCAGCCAAGCTTTAATATCAAGCACTTTAGCAGCTTCTAAAACAGTCTCTGGACTTAACTCAATTTCATCTGCTTGAAGTTGAGCAAATGTCTCGCCATCTAATTGTAGGCGCCCTGTTAAGACTGGCCAGTAACCCGTCTGATCCGTCAGCTCCCGCAGTTTTTCCCATACCTGAATTGCCGACTCCCCACCAGCCACAACCGTTCCCCAGACAGTTCCAGCGCTTGTGTCGTAGAGTTTTCCAAGCTTTAGCTCAATTCCGGCTTCTTGATAAAGTGTAGTCAAATTACTCTGGTCCATCTTAAAGAAATCTCCAGTTTGAATTTTTAAATTGTATGCTTTTGTATTAATTTACTTTGACCTAGGCCGTTTGCCAAGAGCGGCGTTCGCCTAGCCCCTAGCCCCTGGGCCAGTATAAAATAGCTCTGAATGCCAAGAATCGAGTAATCATCATGCAAGAATCCCCTTTTTTAATTGTCAATGCAGCCCGTAAACTCCAGGTTCCCCGTCGTCCGGTCTGGTTGATGCGCCAGGCTGGCCGCTATATGCCGGAATTTCGCGCCATACGCGCTAAACATGATTTCCTGACTGTTTGCGACACGCCCGAATTAACGGTTGAAGTCTCTATGCAGCCTGTTGACCAACTTGGAATCGACGGCGCGATTATTTTTTCAGATCTGCTCATTCCAGCCCGCGATATGGGCTGTGATCTGGAGTATGTCAAAGGTGAAGGCCCCGTGATTCACAATCCTGTGCGCCATGCTGACGACGTTGCCAAACTGCGTAATCCAGATCCATCTGAAGCCTCCCCTTCTTTGGGCAAAGCGATCTCGATGCTCAAACATGAAGTTGAACCTAAAATCCCTGTTCTGGGTTTTACAGGTGCGCCCTGGACCACTGCGGCTTATATGATTGAAGGTGGCGGCAGCCGTAACTACATCGAAATTAAACAGATGATGTATAAAGACCCCGGCCTGTTTGATAAGTTACTGGATCATATCGCTGGTGTACTGGTGAATTATCTGGTCTATCAAGCAGAGTCAGGCGCTAGACTTGTGCAGATCTTTGATTCTTGGGCCGGTGCCCTTAGCGAAGCAGATTACCGTCGTTATGCCCTGCCCGCTACTCAGAAAGTGATTCGCGAATTTAAATCCCGCCAGCCAGAAGTTCCCTTAATTCTGTATGTTGGCAATTCAGGACATTTTCTTGAAGCCACAGCCGAAAGTGGTGCCGATGTGCTGAGTCTTGATTGGCGTGTTGATCTGGCCATGGCAGCGGCAAAAGTCGGCGATAGAGTTGCTCTGCAAGGCAATCTGGATCCGGTTCGCCTGTTTTCAACTGCTGATGATGTTGAGCAGGCTGCCCTTGAAACCATGCGCTTACTTGACTGGAAAACCGGCCATATTTTCAACCTGGGTCATGGTATTTTGCCTGGTACACCCGTTGAGAACGTCAAACGTTTAGTTGATACCGTCAAAAATCATGGCTGAAACAGCTAACCAGGACTAAAAGCCTGATGCACATTCATCTGGCTGTAGTTCATCCGGCAGATTATCTTCATGTCGGTGTTTTTTATGAACTGGCCGAGCTCTATGTGGCTTGTCTGCAAGAGCTCGGCTATCAGGTCAGCTTTGCCTATAACCGTCTGGATGAGCGCTGTCTTAACCTCTTGATGGGTTATCATCTTTTGCCCCCCCTGGCCGCTCCCCCCCCAAATTATCGCTATATTGTGATTCAGCTTGAACAATTGGGTGAGCATGCAGGGATTGCGGCCAATCCCAAACATTTTGCCAATCTGCTGCCTGTGCTCAGTGAAGCTTTAGAGATTTGGGATTTTAGCCCTCAGAATATTGAGTACCTGGCGCGCTGGAATCTGCAGGCCCGACTGATACCCTTTGGGTTTCATCAGCGTTTACAACGCATCAGCCCAGCCCCTGAACAAGATATTGATGTGCTATTTTTTGGCACGGTCAGCGCTTATCGTAAACAGATTCTAGATCGTCTGGCTGAAGCAAGTCACGTCCAGACGCTTAGCGGTTGTTATGGACCTGAACGCGATCAGTGGATCTCACGCAGCAAAATCATTTTGAATCTACACACTTATCGCACGCTGCAATCAATTGAGCAGTCACGCCTTTTTTATCTGCTCTGCCAACCCTGCTTTGTAATCTCAGAAGCCAGTACAGATAATCCTTATGCAGATGAACTCCTGATTTATGAACGTTCAGAGCTTGTCGAAGGGGTTTTAAACTGGCTAAAAAAGCCAGCTACAGAGCGTCAGAACATGGCTGAACGTGGCCTGCAAAAACTTAAAGATTTAGCTTTTCAGGAACGCTTGTCAGCCGCTTTAACTGACATCTTTTCTGTGATCGAAACAACATGATACTGCCTCAGATTCAAAAGCTTGAAGACTATCACCCTTTGTTTGATCAGAATGACGTCTGGTTACCCGCTATTCAAGCTATTTGCCATATTCATCATTTCAATCCTGATCAGCTCAGACGCGTACCAGAAGGTTCAGCCATTGTATTTGTTTGTGGTGAGCTGATCATCAAGCTGTTACCGCCTTTTTGGCGCCATGAACTCAACCAGGATTTAATCGGCCTGGAGAAAGCATTTGGGCGTTTACCCGTTAACACCCCAGAACTTATCGCAGAGGGTGAGCTTGAGGACTGGGCTTATTTAATTACTCGCCGAATCCCTGGGGTTGCGCTTAAACAACTCCGAAAAACACTCTCTCCGCTTGAATTAAAAACTGTCGCCTATGACCAGGGCCTGATTCTGGCAGCACTGCATCAACTTGATACATCTGGATTATCAGGTGAGTGGCAGAATTTTGTCAGCAGCCAATATCAGAATTTTGCTGAGAATCAACGCCGTAACGGCCTGGATGAAAAGACACTAGAGCTTTTTAAACAGGCCTTTGATCAAGCATTAAAGACTTTACCCACCAACCCAGCACAAGTATTTTTACATTGTGATTTAACCGATGAACATGTCTTATTAGAAGAAAAAAATAATCACTGGAAAATCACAGGTCTGTTAGATTTTGGCGATCTGATGCGTGGAGCAGCTGTTTATGACTTAGCGGCTCCAGCACTCATGTTACCCCCTCATCGTTCTGATTTACGCCGTGAGCTGATCACAGGCTTTGGTCAGGATATTTCAAGCGAACAGCTCTTTGCGGTCCAGATGCTCCATCGCTTTACGCATTTGCCCGGTCTGCTGGGCCAGCACCAGTTAGCGCCTACGCCGGAAGCTTTCAAAAAATGCTATTGTGAGCTATAGACTGCTTATGCTTATTTCAAGAGGTTGCTCTATGTCACGCCTGTTATTTTCAAGCTTGATTTTGGCTGCTGGTGTCTGTCTGGCTAGCCCGGCAATAGCCTGCGAAGGAATCTTGCCAGAAGCAACGCTGCGCCAATTACTCCCTGAAGCAAGTTCTCTGTCTCAACTTAGCGATGTACCTGAACGCTGTCTCTATCAATGGGCAAAGCCCGATCAGGCCACTCGACGTGAAGCAAATGACGTGAAGTTACGAGAGTCTATGCGCCGCGGGTCAGAAAGCTACAGTCCTCAATCGCTCTGGAACAGCCTGACAATAGAAATTTTTGCTGTTGCGACCAATGAACAAGAAGCTCGTAACCTTTTTAATCAATACCTCAGCGGCCGTAGCCCACAGAACTACGGCAGCCCTGATCCGCTGGCTAATACAACATTGGAACGTTTAAATTCCGGAGAGAAACGTCAGCAGGCCTGGAATAGCCAAACACGTCAACTGCTGCTGCAAGCGGGTAATCGTTTGTTTTTACTCACTGTGGACATAGAAGACGACGCCAAGAAAAATCAGGCTCTGGCAATTCAGATTGCTGACAAGCTGAAATAAGTCAGTATGAGTAAGGCGTGCCTGACTACACCCCGAATCGAAAGCCGGGCCCCCTCTCCCCCATGCTATACTGCCTGACGACCCATAGCAAAGGAAGGAATCATTTGTGGACACCATTAAAGTCAAACGTCCGGTAGCTATCAAAGCCATCGTGACCGAGAAATTCAAATCTGAAGCCTCGCGCGAAATTCAGCAGGCTCTCCAGAACTTCGATCTCGCCCTTCAGCAGCTCGAATTCCAGGGCAAGCGTGCTATGACCGACCTGGATAAAAATCCCGATGTCCCTAATAAAGAGCAGGCTCGCCAGAATCTGCAAATGCAGATCGAGCAGCAGCGCGCTCAGATCAATGGTCAGAAAGCTGAATTACTTCAGCGTCTGAACATGATTGCCCAGCTGGATCTCAACAGCGAGTTTATGCAGGCAACCGTCGACAATTACGTAGATGTTAAAGTTGGCGATAATCTGTACGAAAAGATGTCTAATACTGAAGTGATCGTTAAAGATGGAATTGTTGTCGAAATCAGAGGGCAAGAATAGCCCCTACCACACGCTGGGAAAGATTATTTCCCCGCATAGCCTCCAGGGAGCGTTGAAGGTTCATTCTCTCAGCGATCTCCCTGAGCGTTTGCTTGAGCTTGATGAAGTCTTTTTATTGACAGATCCAGATGCCGAGCAGGCTAAAGGTCCGTTTTATGTTGAAGATGCTCAGCATTTTAAAGGCAAACAGTATTTAATCTGGCTTGAAGGCATTGAAGACCGTACCGCTGCAGACCCCCTGGCGAAGCTGTTTATCGCTGTGCCAGCGGAAGATGCACCAGAACTTCCAGAAGACACGTTTTATGCACGTGATCTGATTGGTTTTGAGGTCATCAATCCTGACGGCACATCGTTAGGCCATGTTAGTCAACTGATTCAAAGTCATCAGGATCTCCTGGTGATCACAACAGCTGATGGCACAGAACATTGGGTGCCTTTTGTTAAGGAGCTGGTTCCAGATGTCGATGTTGCTCAACGTCGACTGACTGTTGCTCCACTTGAGGGTTTACTGGGATCATGACGCCAGCGCTCAGATTCCGGGCGCCGGTCTATGGCTCATCGGGCTATGCCAGCGCTGCACGTGAATTTTTGCTAGCGCTGGAGCAGCTTGACCCTTTTCCTATTTCGCTTGAGCCGCTGACCTGGGTCAGCGGCTTTGACATTCAGGAATCACGCGAGCGCTGGAGCAGGCTTAAACGCCTTGAACAGGCTCCTGTGATGCCTGATAGCACACTCCTACACTGGACCATCGCACCAGAATACACGGGCCGAGGTGAGTTTTCACGTGCCATTGGCCATACAATTTTTGAAAGCAACAGTCTACCGCAAAGCTTT
>CAJYHH010000805.1 GCA_913773825.1 Candidatus Sericytochromatia bacterium
TCAAGCTTTAAAGGCTGGTTATTTTGGCGAGCCCTGCTTAAAGCATTGCCTTTTTTGGGTTTGTTAATCGCAACAATTGCAGACAAAGGATTTTTCGAATATTATCTGCTCTTAGGTCTGATACTAATTGGTTTACAGCTCCTTCTCATACCTTTTAACCCCTACCGTTTGCAGCTACCTGAAGGCCAAAGTACTTATCAACGATATTCTGTCTGGCTTTTTGCCCTATTGGGATTGAGCCTGAGCTATGGTCCTTTTAACCCATCAGCCAACGCCACTCAGTGTCCGTATAAAACCGCTGCTGTAATTGAAAATATGCATCAATTTAAAGATATGCTTGAAACTTACGCGATGGACCATCAAGGTGAATTCCCCCAAACCCTCTCAAAACTTGAAGCAGAAGCCAAACAACCAGGCCGGGAATATTGGCGAGATTTTACCAACCCCGCTACAGGTAAACAGGGCTACAAACTGTCTTATCAGGAAGCAGCCGAACTTGAATCCCTGCTGCAACAAAGCCTAATGCTCCAGGCCAAAGCAGAAAAAACCTGGCTGCCAGGTGTACGTTTTGGTTTAAGCTCATCTCAACTCCCAGATGGAAATCCAGCACTGTCGGGTAAAGTGTTTTATCGCTACATTGACGCCAGACATTATCAGATTTTGGGAACAAGCACTCGCGGCAAGTTGATTCTACGCCATGGCCGCATCAAAACGCTTGGGCCCAGCAGGCCTTAATCCCCAACAGCGATATTTTTGTCCATTTGTCCATTTGTCCATTTGTCCATTTGTCCATTTATCCTCAGTCCCCTCGTCCATTCGTCCATTCGTCCATTCGTCCATTTGTCCGCTTAATGTTAAAATCAGTATCTATGTCTGAGCCTCATACCGTCCGCAACCAGCAGCGCAATTTACGCGAACTGGCCTATACCTTTCGATCTTTACAGCTGTTTTTAGAGCATATTGAACTGCGCTTTGCTCGTTTACTGAAGCAGCTTGACCCGCTCCTGCCTGCTTTAAAATTACAAACAGAACGTCATGCTTCACTTGAAGCTGAGCTGGAAAGCACCTGCCAGGAAGTCAGTTTTTTACAGCGTGAGATCGAAACCTTAGAGCGCGTGATGGCGCGTCAGAATGACGCCAAACAAAACCGTTTACAGGGCCAGATTCATGAACTTGAGCAGAATTATCTGCAGCTTGATGGCTGGCTTGAAACAAATAAAGAGCGCATAGAAGCGCTTGAAGAAACCGTCAGTAACCTGCTTGAAGAAGCGCGAATTGAGCGCTTAAATCATGCTGAGACCTTAGCTGAACTGATCGAGGAAAACAGCCAGCAGACTGAATCTTTAGCTGCTTTTGAAGACAGCGAGCAGGAATATCTCAGTCTGCTTGAGCACAAAGACAAACAGATTACTGAGCTTAAAGCCCTGTATGAATCTGAGCTGGGCCAGCTGACAGATACCCTCGAAACCCATCATTATGATGAACAGAGTCGCCAGCAGCAGGATCAGACAATGGGCCGCTCTTTGGCTCGGATGGCTCAAGAGCGCAATGCCATGGTTCACCAGCATCAGAGCCTGAGTGAACAATTAGCCGAACTGGAACAGGAAAATCTAGCTCTGCGTGAAGCGCTTAATCAAGCTCAAAGTGACCAGATTCGGCTTCAGGATATTGAACAAAGCTGGCATGAACGCTTTGGGCCCCATTTACCCTTAGAAGTCTTAAGCTATAGCCACGCCTGGGAAACCATCAGCGGACTTGGGCTTGAATTACCAGAAAGCTTGTTTCAGGAACTGGCCAGCCGTTTGCGGCTACCAGAAGGAGAGCGCAAATTACTTGAAAGCCGACTCCAGCTTCAACCAGGCCAACTTCAACACTTACTCAGCCAATGGAGCCGTCAACACGGCAAACTGACACTGTCACAGCCTGAACCAGCAGAACCTGTCAAAGCTCTGATTGAGATTCCAGCTGGCAACTACCCCTTAGGGGATGATTTACATCCAGCTGAGCGACCCGCTCACAGCTTTAGCAGCTCAGGCTTTCAGATT
>CAJYHH010000806.1 GCA_913773825.1 Candidatus Sericytochromatia bacterium
CGCAGTACAGCAACTGTACTGTTTACTATTCGCGACAGTGGAGGCGGGGTACCAGCTGTAACCAAAGCTAAAATCAGTGATGTCTTTTCAAGTGATGCGCCACTTGAAACAGGTGAAAAATTTGGCATTCATGGCCTGACCCTTTGTGCTTATTTTATCAAAGCGCTTGATGGTCGCATCTGGTTTAACACCCTTGAAGGCAAGGGCAGCAGTTTTCTGTTTTCATTGCCACTTGAAACAACGGAACAAGAAGCCGAAGATTTACCAGAACTGACGCTTGAAGTACTTAGCGAACATTTACAGGTTGTTGGTGGCAAACTACCTGATCTATTAGCCCAAGCAGAGAGTCAGGAACAGTCTGAAGCATCTCAAAGTGGTGCTGGCTTTACAATGGTCACTGCAGACGAGCAGTCTCGTGCAACAGCAACCACAAATCAGGCTTCAGCCCAACCTCTAAGACTGCTGCTTGTTGAGCAGGATGTTGATAATGTGATTCGTCTCCAGCAAAGCGTTGCTGGCCAAAAATTTGAAATGCGCATGGTTGACAACGGTCGTAAAGCCTTAGAGCTGATCCAAGAACAAAATTTTGACTTAGTTTTGATGGCATTAGATTTACCTATTATGAATGGTTACAGTGCGGCTGCCGCGATTCGTCAGTGGGAACGTGAAAAGCGTCGTCCCGCGCTGCTTATGGTCGCCTTAGTTCCAAACCATGCTGGCGAAGCAGACGAAGAACAACTCCAGGACTTTGATCGCTATTGCCCATCAGAGCTTTCTCGTGAGGTTGTCGATGAACTGCTTAGCTGGGCTGAGAGCCACTTAGCTGAAGCCCAGACTGATGACGCTGTAGTATCAGAGCCTGAAGCAGAACCTAGCTTGCAAGCCCATTCTGAACCCCAAGCCGCAGCAAGCCCAACAGCAAGCTCAATTCAGGCAGCGACAGATTTTCTGGATGACCTTTATGACTTCAACACACCTGACGTAACAACAGCGCCTGTTGATACTAACCAGAATAACCAGGGCAGTGAGACCTTACAAGTTCAGCTCAGTGCTGATATGGCCCGCTTAGCACCTGACTTTCTTAACAAACGTAAACAGGATGTCCAAAAAATCCGGCAGGCTATTGCTGACAATAAGCTCGACAGTGTGCGGGTGCTTGGTAAAAGCATGAAAGGCACAGGTGGCGTTTATGGTTTTAGCCAAATCGCCGAGATTGGCAAAGAGCTTGAAGCTGCCGCTGGCAACCAAAACGCTGAAGATGTGAGTCGCTGTGTAGAAGAACTCGCTGATTTCTTAGAGCGAGTTGAAATCGTTGTTGAATAAGTCTTCTTAAACTTCTACCAGGCTTTTAGAATGGCTCTAAAACATCTGACTTAAGGCAAGTGGCTGAGCTGATCTGCTATCCTTGTTCGCTGCATTTCGGCTATCATATGAAGAATTCTGCCTTTGTTTGACAGGTTATGACCGAAACGCCTAAACCCCGCTTTTCTGCAAGACAGTCTCGTTCCAGCTTCTTTAGTGCAATGAGTGTTTATGGCTTGGCTGGCCTGTTGTTTAGTCTGGACCAACTTAGCAAATGGCTTGTACTTAAGCATCTTCCCTTTGGTCAGCCCCACGTTATTCTGGAGCCTTGGCTGTATTTCACACATGTTCATAACATTGGAGCAGCCTTTAGCATTCTCGAAGGCCAAAAATTCTGGCTAAGTGCAATTGCTTTAGGAGTGGCTGGCTGGATTATTTGGCATGAGCGCCATTTAAAAAATCGTCACCCTATACATCTAGCGGCTCTAAGCTTTATTTTGGCCGGAGCCTTGGGCAATCTCAGCGATCGCCTGCGGATGGGTCACGTGGTAGACTTTATCGACCTGCATAATCGTAGCGGGAACATCTGGCCGATTTTTAACGTCGCAGATATTTGTATCAATGTCGGCGTAGCCCTTCTTATCCTTTACTTTTGGCGCTACCCCGAATCCCAGGAGGAACGAAGCATCCCTCACTCGGAAGCTTCTATTAAACACACATGAAACCTTTCATTAAACAACTTATTTACACACTTGGTTCACTAAGCCTGGTTCTAAGCCTGAGTGCCTGTGATATGGAAATGCCATCCATTGCCAATCTTCCCGATGGTGGAGGCCGTTTTTCAACTTCTTCACTACGCTTGCCTGCTCGCAAAATCTCTCAAAGTGAATCCGTTAAAATGGCTAAAACCCAAGGTTCTCGCTTTGGTGTTGACACCGCTTTAGTCCTGGGCGTGATTACCCAAGAATCAGGTTTTAATGCCAATGCTGTCAGCCCAGTTGGTGCCATGGGCCTGATGCAATTAATGCCATCAACGGTCAAGCATATTAAATCCGCCAGCCCTGTTCGCATTGCATCAGCTTTTGAACCTTCACAAAATGTTGCAGCTGGTACTTGGTATCTGCGTTCTCTCTATAACCAATTTCAAGGTTACCCTGAAGAACGGCGCTGGCAGTTTGCGCTGGCATCTTATAACGGCGGCATTGGAAGAGTGTCAAACGCGATTACCAAAGTCTCTAAAGCCACGGGAAAATCACGCACACAGGTCACTTGGAGCGAAGTCAGTCCGTATATGCCCCGCGAAACACGCAACTATGTGCCAGCAGTTATGTCTCATCGGACTTATTATCGTCAACACCTTACTCGGGTTTAAGCAAACAGCATGAGCTCACGTCACGATGCTATAATGCCTGACATGCGCCCTGAAACCAGTCATCAAGAAGTATCTAACCTGAGCGAAGAAGAGTATCTACAGCTGCGTCAGGAGCTTGCCCAACAATTGCGCCAGGAACTTCGTCGTTCTGGTCGTCAGCATTATTTTGCTATGGGTCTACATGCCCTGGTTTTAATTATTCTGGCTGTCCTGCTCTTTATCAGCAGTCAGCGCTATCATGACTTTATGCTTTGGGCTGTAGGCTTATGTTTACTGCTATTTAGCGCACTGGAGTTTTTAGATCTTGATTATGTTCAAGGTGGCCGCAGCTGGCTTGACATTTTTCAGAGTGATAAAGACGGCGACAGTACCTCCCCCTAAATACTTTCTGGTTTTAATCAGGCCAGAGCTTGTACTAAAATCAAAGTACATTACCCACAGGAGGAACCGGCATGTCCGCCAAAGTTGAAGTTTATTCAACCAATTATTGCCCCTATTGTCGTGCAGCAGAACAGCTTCTGAATAGCAAGGGAGTTGACTATCAAGCTTATGATGTCACTCATGATCGCAACAAACGCGATTGGCTTGTTCAGACAACAGGTCGTACAACCGTCCCCCAAATCTTTATTGATGGCGAACCAATTGGTGGCTTTACAGATATGCAAGCGCTCGACCGCCAGGGCAAGCTCAATCCAATGCTGGGTATCAGCTAAAACATTTTGCCAATGTGTTAGGAGCTTAAAGCTTAAACAGCGTCAGGCGGGTAAATGCCCACTGACGCAGTTCTGGCACAAGTAAATGAAACTTCGTGACTTCACCCAGCTCTGGTACAAGTGATTCAGAGATCACCTGACCGTTGAGATATAGCGTCAGGCGCTGCCCTTGACGCGATACAGCCAGAATATTCCAATCCTGATAACGCCAGGGTGCAGGCATAAATGGACGTTCTGCAAGCGAAAAGCCATGGCCCTGTTTGCGAACCATAATGGATTTACCCGTTTGATCAATCAGCATCAATCCAAATGAGGCTGCTGAAAACTGACGAGGGTCTATCAGCGTATCAATCATATGAACTTCAAAAATAAAATCATGGGGAAAGGGCAGATTTAAACTAACTGAGTTAGCAGCTGGATGCTCACTTGTCAGGACATGCATGGGGTAACGCTGGCTGGTTCTGACCAATAAGTGGGGACCTAGTTGGGTTAGGGGTGTGCCAGAAACATAACGACCAAAATCTTCATAGAAAACACGCTGGGCCTGTCCAGCCAAGGGTAGACCTGATCGCTCAGATGTAAACTGAGGAACATTTTGCTGAATACTTCTCAACAGATCCCGGCCTGTGTCTGTGACAATATCAGACAAAACAAGCTCCCCGTTAAGATGACGTATGGCAGCTGTTTTAGGCAGACTCGAGCTACTCAGGGCAACAATCTCACCTGTACTGGTATCCAAAAGCCGTAACGTGACATCAACTTGCTCGGGCAAAACGCTATAGCGCCCTGTCAGCAAAAACTGAGCGCCACTTAGACGCCCAATTTCAATTAATTGTTCAGCATCTGCTAAAGCTGACTGGCTAAATCCCTGTTCTTTAATTACTTGCTCGATCAGATTGCGTTCAAGCAATGTAAAACGTCGGCTTACAAATAGTTCATTCAGCATACCTTCGGCAAGATGGCTGCCTAGCTTAGTGTTTTTACCTTCGAGATCCACTAAATCCAATACAGCGAGTTTAGGTCGGACATTATCTGTCGTTGTCGAAGAAATCTGTTCTAATAAGCGTTTAATCAATTCAGATTCAGCATAAGCAGGAGTGATCATGATGTTTAGAACAAAAAGTAAGCTCAGCACACCACAAAACTTAGAGAACATTTGATTAAACCCCAGGGTTTGAAAAAGGTATCAAATGATCTGTCTGACCCATTCCGTCATAATGAAAACCCAGCTGACGCATTTTAGCCGCATCAAAAATATTCCGGCCATCAATGACAACAGGCTGACGCAGGAGCTGCTTAAGACGAGGCAAATTCAAAAATGTAAATTCCTGCCACTCGGTTAAAAACAATGCAGCATCAGCATTTTGGCAGGCCTGATAGGGGTCTTTTGCATAATCAACGCGCTCGCCAAAATGTTTGCGAATATGCTTCATGGCAACCGGATCATAGACACAGACCGAAGCACCAGCGGCTAGCAACCATTCAATAATATCTAAAGCCGGTGCTTCGCGAATATCGTCAGTATTCGGTTTAAATGAAAGCCCTAAGATAGCCAGATGGCGATGTTGCAAACTGCCATCAAATGCTTTTTTGACTTTTTCGACAAAACGCTGGCGCTGATGCTGATTAATGTCCTGAACCGCTTTAAGTAACTGAAAATCATAGCCAAAGTCTTCTACAATCCGAACAAAGCCTGACACATCTTTGGGAAAACAGCTGCCGCCATAGCCAATGCCAGCCCGCAAAAACTCACTGCCAATTCGACGATCAAGGCCCATACCTTTTGTGACTTTGTGAATATCAGCACCTGTATGTTCACAAATTTCTGCTAAGGCATTAGCAAATGAAATTTTCATGGCTAAAAAAGCATTACTGGCATGCTTAATCAGCTCAGCGCTATTAATATCAGTAATCAGAAGTGGAGCATTTAAAGGCGCATAGAGCTGAACAAGCAATGACATCGCCCGTTCTGAATTAACCCCTAAGACAATTCGATCTGGATGCATAAAGTCCTGAATCGCACGGCCTTCGCTTAAAAACTCAGGATTAGAAGCAAGATCAAAAGGAACTTGACGTTCTTGAAGGTGCTTATGGGCCAAAGCCTCCAGAGAAGCTGCAGTTTTGACAGGTACTGTGCTTTTCTCAACAATTAGCTTATAACTGCGCATATGAGTCGCAATCTCAGCCATAACACGCTCAAGGTAAGACAGATCAACTCCACCATCAGGCAAAGAGGGTGTACCTACACAGATAAACAAAATATCAGCAAAGTCTACGCCTTCAGCAATTTCTGTTGAAAAAGCCAGGCGTCCTTCATTAACATTTGTCTGCACAAGCTCTTCCAAACCAGGCTCATAAATAGGTACGACACCAGCACGCAATTGCTGGATCTTTTCCTGATTATTATCAATACAAAGAACCTGATGCCCAAGCTCAGCAAAACAGGCGCCTGTGACCAAGCCAACATAACCTGAGCCCATAACGCCTAATTTCATAACTGACCTGCAAAACGGGTAGAAAAGTCCTGCCAAGTCAGGGCTAAACCTTCTCGAAGCCCAACTGTTGGCTGCCAGCCAATTGCGGCTTTAACCCGAGAAATGTCAGGACAACGCCTCTCTGGATCATCCTGGCGTGGAGAAGGAATCTTTTTAAGTTGTAAGGGCACGTTAGCAACTTCAGTAATTATCTTGGCCAGTTGCTCAACAGTATACTCCTGCGGATTGCCCAAATTATAGATACCACTATTTGTTTCAAAGGACTCCATTAGGCCTATCAAACCGCGAACTAAATCATCTACAAAACAGAAGCTACGCGTTTGCAAACCTTCGCCATGTAAACACATCGGCTCTCCACGTAAAGCATTTAGCAAAAACTGAGGCACAACTCGTCCATCATGCGCACGCATACGGGGTCCATAGGTATTAAATACCCTGGCAATTACAACCTGTGTCCCTTTGAGTCG
>CAJYHH010000807.1 GCA_913773825.1 Candidatus Sericytochromatia bacterium
ATTTAAGCCCTTCACATTTTGCCCATTCATTTCGTGAATTAACAGGCACAACACCACATCGCTATGTGCTTCAGCACAAAATGAATTTGGCTCGGGAATTACTCAAAGACCGTACCGTCTCAGAAACAGCACACAGCTTGGGTTTTTATGATCATAGCCACTTTAGTCGAGTCTTTCGGCAATACTGTGGAATGAGTCCCAGTCACTGGCAGAAGACCCAAGCAAAACCAGTAAGTTTGCTGAAAATAGTCAGCTAAGTCATCAAGACTATCCAAGCCAGATTTTTTTGAGAAGCCTATACTTTAATTTCAAACCTGATTTCAAACTCAATCGGCACACTCAAGGTGACTCTATGCAAAATTTTGCCAGCTTGCCGAGAATTGGGTGTGACCTTAAGGGTCTAAAGTCCCTTAGGTCGAGGATTTTTAAGCGGTAAACACTCTCAGCAAAATCAAGATCCCAAAGGACTTCCGCTCAATGTTGCCTCCTTTTCAGGGAGATCATCTGGCCCAGAACAATCAATTAGTTAAGTCTCTGACGCGTCTAGATCAAGCCGTGGCTCTACAGCTTCTAGCCTGGGTCTTGGCTCAAGGTGATGAGATATCGCGATCCCTGGCACCAAACAGTTAAAGTACCTCGAAGAAAACATTGCTGCAGCTGAAATCCAGCTAGGTGATTCTGAAATCACAGAACTTAAACAGATCTTTGCCCCTGAAAATATAGCGGGTGAACGTTACCTGGTTGGGCATCCGACACAACTGGGTAAATAAGCTACCAAATTGTCCAAAGGCAATAGAAGTCAACCCCGATTTAACTGAGAATCGCAGTGGATGTATCTCTTCAAAAAAAACAACCTTGTTTTAGCGGATTGGCAAAAAATATTCCACGCCTAAAGCGCTGACGCCCAAGACCAGACCAATTAAAAGGCCAAGCAGCTCCAGATTTTTAAGCTCACGGCGCATGATGCCTAAGATCAGATTTTCGATATCTTTAGACGAGTAAGCTTCAATTTTGCTGATGATCATTTCATCAGGGCGAATCACGGCCAGCGCTTTTTGCACCAGACGGCTCAGATCGTTTTTAAGATAACGGGTTAAAAAGCGCGTAACTTCCATTTTGATCATGTTGCGCAGTTTAGGGTCCAGCTGATCGGGTGTAAAGCCCAAGATACGGTCGGAGATGCTATTACCCAGAATATCTTCAAAATGAGTCAGCATGCCTTCAATTTTTTCACGCTGATCAATTAAATAATGACGGACCCCAGAGTGAATATTCTGACGCAGGCTCTCTAAAACTTCTGGTGAGAGTTGACTCAGATCCAGATTAACAAGCTGGGTGGTTAATTCTTCTTTGAGCTGAAGCTGATAAATAAATTCAGTGATCAGCTCTTCTGACTTTTCGGGTTCTTTTTCAAGATAATCTTTGAAGTTAACAAAGATCCCTTCAACATTGACAAAGTTCAGCACAAAGCGCAGAGGGCCGGTTGTACGCCCCAATAAAATCTGTTGTAGATTATGAGCCCTTTGAGGGGTTAAAGCCGTTTGCAGGGCATCACGGATCTGTGTGCCAGAAAAGAAATTTCGAAAAGCGTAGTCAACTAGATCACGGGCTTCATTGCCTGACAGTCTAAAATGGGTGATCCCATCTACAACTGAGCCAACAAGCTTTTCAAGCAGTTCTGAATCATGTTCAGTCAGATTGTTAAGCAGATTCTGCGCGGTGGTTTCCAGCATGCTGGGAACCTGTTTTTTAAGCTCGTCTGCCAGCATTTGAAGTTTATCTTGAGACGTCAGGCCTTCTAAGAGCGTTTCGACAATCACGTCTACTGCTCGGGCAAGGTTTTCTTCTGTCACAAAAACATCTGTACGAGCCTGAATATCTTCTGGAGTCAGCAGTGTCTGTGTGACCGTACGAGCAATATTTTCAGCCAATGCACGTTTTCGTGATGGAAAAATACCCGGTGTAAAAGGGATTCGAATTTGAGTAGCAGGCAAATAATAAGCCTGATATGGCCGGAATAACATCACCACCACCATACGTGTGGCAAACCAACCATGAAAAGCCCCAATCAACGGCTGAAAGAAGGGCCGGATGAGGGTATAAAGTGTGAGTACAGAATCATCTGGCATGGCTGTATCTTAGCATGAGGCGTTCCTTGACTGAGCTTTAGGATGTAAAGATCCAGTCAAAAAGCATCGTTTCTGTGTTTGGCCTAAACGTCTTTTGCTCAGGGGTTTAAATCACATAGATTCAGTCTCTGATATCCGTCAATTAGAGCTTTTTTTAAGCGTGTTATTATACAGGCAGCATCGCGATCAACCCATCAACGAGGTCAACTATGCAGAACATTCCTTTTAAAATCGGCTATATCGAAAATATTCCTGTACTCACCGTCTTAGTCGAATCGATCAATGCAAGTAACGCTCATTGGGTCAAAGATGAATTACTCGGCTATGTCAAAGAGCATCATCCAAAAGGTCTGTTTTTAAACCTCTATAACGTTAAACATATTGGTCATGTTGGCTTAGGGGCTCTGATCGCCCTCAATAATCAGATTAAAATGCTGCATCCCCACGCCTTTATTGGCCTGCAGCCCGAAGTCAGCAAACTGGTTCATTCATCTCATTTAGAGCGAGTCTTTCAGATCTGGTCAGGGGCTGATAACTGTTTAATTTGTGGCCAGGCCAGCTGTGGGCATAAAAGTGAACTACAGCGCCGGATGACGGAGTTTTTAGCCAAAGATCATCCGATTGACGAAAACCATATTCCTCATCGCGGTGAGCCCGCTCAATATAAGCCACAGCCCCCGCTTGATCTGACAACCCCGGCTCAACCCACCCCAAAAGGCGTCATGACGCTCGGCATGGCGGCTGTCGTCGGCTTTGTTTTAATTGCTGGCATCTCAGCAGGCACGTTTATGGCGGCTCAGAACTACATCAACACGCCTGCCCGTGCACCGATGAGTCAGGATGAAATGCATGTGCGTTTTGACAAAAATCAGGACGGTCTGATCAATCAGGATGATTTACCGTTATTAGATGCAACCGAAAGACTGACTCTGGCCGCCACGCCTTTATGTAAACAAGTCGGCCTGACCTGCCTGAGCACAAATAAATAGACAAATAAACAGACTATTTCTTTGTCTGTTTGGTTTGGTTTGAATATGTGCTTTTGAGTTAAATACCCAAGACATCAAGATTCAAGCTGTCTTGGTTTGACTTTTGACCCACCCCTCACCACGGACTACCCTAACA
>CAJYHH010000808.1 GCA_913773825.1 Candidatus Sericytochromatia bacterium
GATTTCATCAGGATGGCAATCTGCTGGGCCAATGCCTTTGCGCGGCAGGTTGCGCTGCATTTGTGTACCAGGGACTAAACGGGTTGCGCCATTTTCAGCTGTCATCTCATCTAGCAGCCAGAGGGAAGTCAGACTATGAGATTGTTTGGGATCGCCGTCGATGCCCCAGTCAGCATGTAGCCCCTGGGCCCCGTAGCCTTTTAAGGGTTCACGGCCATGGAGCTGACCTAAGGCAAAGGGCCTGCCAATCACTTGCCGGGCTGCAGCTTGCAGCAGAGGATGCCGATAAAGGGGCTCTACAAGTTCTTCATCATACTGGCGCCAGCCTTCGACATGACGTGTACCCTTTTTGCGTGAGCCTGCTTCACGGTTTTGCTGATAGAGCGCTTCAAAAGCTGTTTGTAGTCGCTTGAGCCAATCAGTTTGGATTAGCTTGGGGAGCAGTAAATAGCCTGCTTGATGAAGCTGCTGGGATTGATTTGCTGTCAGGCTTGACGGGTTTTGTGGATGTTTTAGTTGACCAGCCAGTTGGTTTTGAGACATGGACCTGATTCCTCCTGATGTTTGAGCTTAAGGGCTAACCTTACGTCAGGGTCAAGCTGAAAAAAGCTTAATGATTTCTGAGTAAATTTTAATATGGTCTAAGTTTTTGTAAATGTAAGCTTTGTTTAAACGGCCTAGAATGATGTTAAGACGAGCCGTTTTCGGCTTGTTTGGTTGACCCCGGATACCCAATATTCGGGTTTAGGGCCGTTGTGTTTGACCACAATTGCACTAGCTATCAATCACAAATCAAAAAACAGTATACCGGCAGAAGCTCTTGTAGCTCCTGCCGGTTTTTTCATGTCTGTATTTAACAGGTCTGCATTTAATCAGACTAAGACCAAAAAATGGTCTGATTAAAAAATTAATATCTTCAATTGTCACAGTTCCTTGATTATCGTGTAAACTAATTTTCATACTCGCTTACTCAAATCGTTTCTTTTTTAGTTTGCGTTTCTTTGATTGCTTTGGGTGTCTGACTGATTCTGGATGATCTATGGGATCTGTTTTTGATTCACTGAGCGCTCTGCGATTGAGATGCGCTGCTTGGCGTCTGCTGCTTCTGGGAGGAAGCCCCATGTCTGACATGATGTTCCCGCGCCGTGTTCGGCGCCAAAAGCATAGCTGTAAACTTGTTCTGGTTCGCAAAATTCCAGACCGCCAGCCTGTGGCGATTTATTGTGCTCCCCCGACACTGATTGCCGGGGAGTTGATTCAGGATTATTTAATTGTTGGGCCTGGTTTTGAGCTGCTTGACCAAGCCAGCAGCTTTGAACAGGCTTTAAGTGTGCTTTTTGCACGCCAATACCGACTTTTGCCTAAAAGTCGTTTGCGCAGCCAGAGCCGGTCTGACAGCCAAGCGCCAAAAACGCTTTCGGAACTGACGGGCCTACAGGCATAAGGCACGATTATTAGGGCCTTTTAGCCTTTCCCTTCGGCTTTACGACTCAGTCGGATCGGTGTTGAATCAGTTGGTTTCTGGGCTTTAATTTCTTCAGTAGCTGGCTGCGTAGTCGGCTGAATATCTGTGGCGCGCTGAAGTTCATTAAACAGCTTTTGGCCCATACTTAGGCCTAAGCCAGCCCCCATGCCCTCAACCCCAAAGATTGAGACTTGTTTAGGCACTAAACGTTTGTAAAGCTGGCGCCTTAGGCTGGCTTTACGCAAATCCAGCTG